>CAZRVA010000151.1:0-6257 GCA_964603255.1 uncultured Chitinophaga sp. | reverse complement strand
ATAATCTACTATAACTATTAAATGTATTGTTTTTTAATCTACCACCCCGGCCTGCGGCCACCCCTCCTGCTAGGCGGGGAATGCGTCCGCACTAAAATTTCACTTGTAAAATATAGTTTTGTTTAGCCCAAAAAACATCGGTGGTAAGTGCTGCTGCTTCTAATCTCCAACTTCCAACCTCTAACCTCTAACTTCTAAAACACTTCTTCCACAATATAAGGCGGACGTTTTCTGCCGGCTTCGAGGTTGCGCCATAGGTACTCACCTATAATGCCTAATGCCATCATTTGGAATGAAGATACCAATAAAAAAACTACCATCATCGTGCTCCATCCTTGCACATCAATCCAGCCACTTAAACGTGCTGTAATTACATAAAGTGCATAAGCAAATGATGCACCACCTAACAACAATCCGGTGGTGGTAATCAACCGTAATGGTGCATACGAGAACGACACAAAAGAATCAATAAACAGTTTAATTTTTTTCTTCAGTGTCCACCTCGATTTACCAATTTTTCTTTCTTTACGTGTATAAGGTATGGCTACATAATCGTATTTCAACCACATCAACAAATACAACGAATTGGTATTGGTTTCATTCAGGTTTACCACCTGCTCACGTAATTGTTTATCAAACAAACAAAAATCAAAACCACCTTTGGGTAAGTTTGGTAATGCATGTTTACGTATTAACTTCTGGTATTGCTCGGCAAACAACCTGCTCGTCCATTTATCCTCACGTTCGTCACGGTTAGCCACCACCAACTTCACTCCTTTTTTCCAATACTCATACATCTTCACCATCAATTCGGGTGGATCTTGTAAATCGGCTGCAATAACCACATTACAATCTCCCGTGGCATTTTTCATACCTGCTTGTATGGCATTGTAAGAACCAAAGTTGCCACTTAATTTCACCACCTTCACTTTATCCGGATAGGCTGCTTTAAACTTCTTCAACTCGTTTAAAGTACCATCTTTACTGCCATCATCCACCATTACGTATTCAAACGAAACCTCTGCGGGAAACAGCGCCTCATTTGCAATCAACTTTTGAGCAGTAACAGGTATGTTTTGCTCGTTGTAGTAACATGGAATAATGACCGATAATTTAGGCATGGTAAAATTGTTTAATGGTATCGCAAACTTGTTTCACCTGCTCATCCGTTAGTCCCGGGAACATTGGTAAACTAATACAGGTATCTGCAATGGTTTCAGCCAAAGGGAAATCTCCTTTTTTATAACCCAACTCTTGATAAGCTTCCTGCAAGTGTGGAGGTAACGGATAATGAATTAACGTGCCCACACCGTTTTCATTTAAATACTGTTGCAAAGCATCACGTTTGTTGGTTCTTATCACGTATAAATGATACACCGAAGTAGCTCCATTGGCCAACACAGGAGTTACCACATCTCCTACTCCACTTAATTGTTGGTTGTATAGCGCAGCAATATGGTTACGTTGTTCGCTCCACTTAGTTAAGTGTTTCAACTTAATAGATAAAAAGCCTGCTTGCAATTCATCTAAACGGCTATTGATACCTTTAATTTCGTTGTAATATTTTTTTTGTGAACCGTAATTTCTTATCACGTTAGAGCGCTTATACAATTGCTCATCATTTGTAGTAATAGCACCGGCATCACCATAAGCACCTAAGTTTTTTCCGGGGTAAAAACTGGTTCCATTAATGTGACCAAAACTACCTGTTACTTTTCCGTTATAAGTAGCTCCCTGAGATTGTGCATTATCTTCTACCACAAACAAGTTGTGTTTTTGGGCGATGTGCATGATAGCATCCATCTCACAACATTGTCCGTATAAATGAACCGGCATAATGGCCTTTGTTTTTGGGGTGATGGCCGCTTCAATCAAATCAGGATTGATGTTGTAAGTTTCAAATCTTGGTTCAACCGGAACCGGAGTAGCGCCCACATAACTTACCGCAAGCCAACTGGCTATGTAAGTGTTTGATGGCACAATCACTTCATCACCCACACCAATATTTAATGTTTTTAGTGCAATAATTAATGCATCTAAACCATTGGCTACACCTACAGCATATTTGGAGGTACAATAGTTTGCATAATCGTGTTCAAACTGTTTTACCTGGTCGCCCAAAATGTACCAGCCTTTATCTATAAAATTTTCGAACGAAGGCATAAGCTCTGCTTTTATCTCTTCATTCATGTGTTTAAAACTTAAAAATGGAATCATCTTTTATTTATGATTTCGGAGTTAATCCGTTTGTTGTTTCAATATAAATTTTTCCGTTCTCGCTCAACCAAGTACCGTCTGCTTGTTGAGTAAGTCCATTGCCTTCTTCATCAACCCAACCTTTTTGTTTGGCAGGATTTCCGTATACCAAAGCATAATCAGGAACATCACGTGTTATCACACTTCCCATACCGGCCATGGCGTATTTACCAATGGTAACACCACCCAATATGGTTGAGTTTGCACCTACCGAAGCTCCTTGTTTAATATGCGTTTTAAGGTGGTTGATGTATTGCTTACTGCGTGGACGAGGATTGTTGGTAAACACCACATTTGGACCTAAAAATACATCATCTTCTATCACGGTATTTTCCCAAATATAAATGCCACATTTAACCGTTACGTTGTTACCAATCGTTACATCATACTCAACATAACAATGATCACAAATGTTGCAACCCGAACCAATTTTTGCGCCTTCCAAAATATGCACAAAAGCCCATACGCGGGTATCGTCACCAATCTCTTTGGTTTCAACAATTGCATTGGGATGAATTTTAGGTGCGCCCATTATTTACCTCCCCACACTTGTTTAAACTGATCATAATCTCGAATGTAATCTGCCGCATCGTATGCCATAGAGGCAAACACTACTTGTATGGCAGTGTGGCTGTATTGCATGGTATGCCATACATTAGGTGGCAAATAAACACCTTTATTAGGCTCATCCAATACAAAGGTTTGTATGTTACCTTTTCCATCATCCGTATTTACAATAATGCGACCGGTAACAGCCATTAATATTTGTTCGGTTTTGTAATGCGCGTGTCTTCCCCTAACAATACTCTCGGGTGTGTAATAAGTCCAAAATACACGTTCTATTTTAAAAGGTAATTTGGCATTTTCAGCAATTGACAAGTAACCAATTCCGGAGTCGCCTAGTTTACCAAAATCAATGATATGCGGTGGTTTGTAATCCATGTTTATTTAAAATATTCGGGATATTGCTTGTACCAATCTAAGGCCAATTTTAATCCGTTGGCTAAGGTAATGGTTGGTTGGTAATTAAGCAATTTTTTTGCCTTGCTAATATCTGCCAGGCTATCTCGAACATCTCCTAAACGACTTTCCCTATACACGGGCATCAAGTCTTTGTTAGGGGTAAATGATTTTAAGGTATTAAACAATTGGTTTACGGTATGCTGTTCGCCACAAGCAATATTGTACACCTGGTTCCAAGCTTGTTCATCACTACAAAATAATGCATTTATATTAGCCTGAACCGCATTGCTTACGTAAGTAAAATCGCGGCTTTGCTCACCATCACCATTAATAAAAGGTGCTTCGTTATTTAAAACCGCTTTGGCAAACAGTGGTATTACCGCTGCATAAGCACCATTGGGGTTTTGTTTAGGACCAAATATATTAAAGTACCTCAACCCTATAAAATTTATGCCGTAGGTTTTATGAAATACATCTGCGTATAATTCGTTCACCAATTTGGTTACCGCATATGGCGATAATGGTTTACCGATTACATCCTCTTGCTTAGGTAATATTTTACTGTCACCGTATGTTGATGAAGAAGCCGCGTACACAATTTTGGTGATGCCCAACTGTTGTGCAGCCGTAAATATATTTAATGCCCCACTAATGTTTACTGCATTGGTGGTAACCGGATCGTTGATGGAACGGGGCACCGAACCTAATGCTGCCTGGTGAGCAATGGCATCAATGCCTTCACAAACTTTTACACACGTTTCCCAGTCGCGTATATCACCCAATACCCAATCTAATTTCGGGTTGGTTAAAAAGGGTTCAATGTTTTTGAGCAAACCGGTTGACAGGTTATCCAATACCCTTACCAAAGTAACACGCTCATCTTGCAATAAAGCTTCTACCAAGTTACTTCCAATAAATCCGGCACCTCCGGTAACCAATATGCGCATAATTTATGTTATAATCTTCCGTCTGTTGCAGTTTTAGGTAGGGTTGATTTTACATCATACACCACCACATTATTTTTACCCATTTGGGTCATGTCTAACTCTGTAAATTGAGCATGATTAACAGCCAAAATAATGGTATCGTAGGTATTGTTTTTTAATTGGGTGGTGAGTTTAATGTTGTACTCCTCCTCCACTTCATGTGCATCAGCCATGGGATCATACACATCTACCTCTACACCAAAATCGTGCAATTCGGTAATGATATCAATTACTTTAGAGTTGCGTATATCCGGACAGTTTTCTTTAAACGTAATACCCAATACCAATGCCTTTGCCGAATTTACATTGATGCCTTTTTTAATCATCAACTTCACCACTTTATTGGCCACAAAAGCACCCATGTTGTCGTTAATTTTTCTACCGGCCAAAATTACCTGACTGTGGTAACCAATTTCTTCTGCTTTGTGTGTTAAGTAATATGGATCTACACCAATGCAATGCCCGCCTACAAGCCCCGGACGAAACGGAAGGAAATTCCATTTGGTTCCGGCAGCTTCCAACACTTCCAAAGTATCAATATTCATTTTGTCGAATATCAAAGCCAATTCGTTTACAAAAGCAATGTTGATGTCACGCTGGCAATTTTCTATCACCTTAGCAGCTTCCGCAACTTTTATACTTGGCGCTTGGTAAGTACCTGCAGTAATAATAGAGGCATACACCTCATTTACCACAGTAGCAATTTCGGGGGTTGAACCCGCTGTAATTTTTCTAATTTTGGTAACTGTGTGTACCTTGTCTCCAGGATTAATTCGCTCAGGTGAATAACCACAATAAAAATCAACATTAAATTTTAAACCACTGTGTTTTTCCAACACAGGTACACAATCGTCTTCGGTACATCCCGGGTATACGGTTGATTCATACACCACAATATCGCCCTTCTTCAATACCTTACCAACGGTTTCGCTGGCTTTTATTAATGGTGTTAAATCAGGTCTGTTATTTTTATCGATAGGGGTAGGAACCGTAACAATAAAAAAGTTGGCTGCTTTTAATTCTTCTAAATTAGCCGAATACTTCAACAAAGAAGCTTCTTTTAATTGCTCAGCATCTACTTCTAAAGTGCGGTCGAATCCACTTTTTAATTCATCTATTCTCCCTTGGTTAATGTCGAACCCAATGGTGTTGTATTTTTTACCAAACTCAACAGCCAAGGGTAATCCAACATATCCTAATCCAATAATGGCAATGGTTTTATCTGTCATGGGGTTATGCTTTTTTCTTTTTGCGTTTATTTAATCCTAATGCCTTTTGCCACCAGGTTCTTGGTGAACTTTCATCACTGTAATAGCCATTGTAATATTGGCTGTAATACTTACGGTTGTAGTAACTGTTGTTGTTATAATATCCACCGTAATAGTAGTATCCTCCACCACCATAATAGCCTCCGTAAGCCGATTTATACACCGAACCGTAAAACGCAGAGCTGTTATCGTACGAGTTTAAGATGATGTACATGTTTGGAATTTGGTTGTCTTCTTTTAACCTATCCGGTATCATCGCAAAATCACGTCTTGAATACTGCGAACGAATGATGAACAAGTTGATATCTGCTTTGCTCATCAAGGCGAATGAATCCGACACCAAACCTACAGGGGCCGTATCAAAAAATACATAGTCGTAAGTTTGTTTTAAGGTCTCAACCAAAGCATTCATCTTATCTGTACTCAACAACTCCGATGGGTTTGGAGGTGTAGGACCTGCAGTGATCACATCCAAGTTTTCAAACTCCGATTCTTGGATGATATCTTTCAACTCATGCTTACCAATTAAGTAAGTGGTTAATCCTACATCATTGGTCATGTTACGGAACGTTAAATGGATTTTAGGCCTGCGCAAATCGCAACCTACAATTACTACTTTATGCCCTAACAAGGTTAAAGAAGCTGCTAAGTTAACCGTAGAAAATGTTTTACCCTCCCCACTCACCGATGATGTAACACAAACAACTTTGTTTACGCCACCTTTCAAAATAAAATTCACGTTGGTACGAATACCGCGTATGGATTCACTAAAAATAGACTTCGG
>CAZRVA010000150.1:0-6304 GCA_964603255.1 uncultured Chitinophaga sp. | reverse complement strand
TAATAACCTTCATCGCGCCAAACTTGTCTTGCAATCATGGCCTTTATTAAAAGCCTTACATGTTTTTCTGATTGATTAATTTCTTGAGTAGTAAAATCTGTTGTGCTGTTTTGTTTGATGTAGGAAACAAAGCTGTTCCATAAATCATTACTCACCAAAAACGATGCATTAAATGTACCTGCATTTTGATAAGTTGATGTTAACTTTTTACGGTTGGCATCCATGTAATTATAGGTAAATCTGCTAAGCAAACTTTGTTCAAAAATAGCTGCATAAAAATGATTGATATAGCTCGTGTCTACCGCTACAAAAACATCGGGCATTATACCACCACCACCATAAACCTTGCGGCCTTTATCTGTTTTATAAACGGTGCTGTCTTTAATTCTTTGTTTGGTTTCATCACTTACTTCACCGTATTCATATCGGTTACTAATTTCATGTTCGTAGGCTTCAACACCTTCGGTGTAATCTTTTTGTATACATCTGCCTGCAGGGGTATAATAACGTGATACGGTTAGTCTCACCGCAGATCCATCACTCAGCTGAAAAGGCTCTTGCACCAATCCTTTACCAAAACTTCTTCTACCTAAAATTACACCACGATCCCAATCTTGCACAGCACCACTAACAATTTCACTTGCACTTGCACTGCCTTCATCAATTAAAATAATCAACTTGCCAGTTTCAAAACTACCTAGGTTTTCAGCTCTGTATTCAACACGTCTTTGTGTTCTACCTTCTGTATATACAATTAACTTTTTATCATCCAAAAACTCATCAGCAATGTCTGTTGCAGCACTTAAATACCCTCCTGGATTATTGCGTAAATCCAAAATCAAATTTTTCATTTGTTGGGTTTGAAGTTTTTCTAATGCCTCCAAAAACTCCTGATGTGTACTTGCAGCAAAACGTTCAATTTTTATGTAACCAGTTTGGTTGTTTAACATCAAAGATGCATCAACACTATAAATTGGAATTTGTCCGCGCGAGATGTTAAAACTAATTTTACGTTTACCATCTGGCCTAAATAAATGTACTAATACTTTTGTGCCCGCAGCACCTCTAAGTAATTTAAAAACCTGTTCGTTTTTAATGCCAACCCCAGCTACGTTTGTAGTATCAACTTTTATAATTCTATCACCTGGCAAAATACCAACTTTTGATGCTGGTCCGTCTTTCAGTACATTGGCTACCATAATGGTATCATCCAAAATACTAAACTCAATACCAACACCTTCAAAATTTCCTTCTAAACCTTCGTTTGCTTGCTGTAAATCTCTTGCAGGGATGTATACACTATGCGGGTCTAACTGTGTTAAAAGTTCTTCAATGGCAACTTCTTCCAAACTATCTATGTTCACCGTATCAACATAGGCTTCGTTTATTATGCGTAATATTTGCCCAACTTTACTTTTACTTTTAAAAGTAAAAGTTCCTCCATCTGTACTGGGTTTTAGCCATATACCCATTATAATACCCACAACTATCAACAATGCGTATATAAATGGTTGCCAAATTGATTTCTTCATGTATGTTCTTCGTAATAGGATTCAAAGATAACAACCACATCAACGCAAAAAAGATTTTTATAATTGATTTTGTTCAATAAAAATTACGGATAAAGTTATGGCAACCAAAAAAACATCAACAAAACCGGTAAAAACTACTGCAAAAAAAACAGCTAAAAAAGTTGTAGTTAAAGCAGATAAGCGTACTACCGAGCAAACCTCTAAATATAACCATTTAGAGAAGATGAGTACCAAACAGTTGCTTACCAATATAAACAAAGAAGACCAAACTGTTCCTCAAGCTGTAAGTAAAGTCATACCGAAAATTAAAAGTTTGGTTGATGCAGCTTTTGAGCGTATGAAAAAAGGCGGCAGGTTATTTTACATTGGTGCAGGTACAAGTGGGAGGTTAGGTATTGTTGATGCCAGCGAATGTCCACCCACTTTTGGAGTACCTTTCGATTTGGTAATAGGTTTAATTGCCGGTGGCGATAAAGCTATTCGTAAAGCTGTTGAGTTTGCTGAAGATGATGAAAAACAAGGTTGGAAAGATTTAAAAGCATATAAAATTACCAAAAAAGATGTGTTGATTGGAATTGCTGCAAGTGGCAGTACTCCTTATGTTGTTGGTGCTTTAAAAGAAGCGAATAAAGCTGGTGTATTAACAGGTTGTATTGTTTGCAACAAAGGAAGTAAGGTAGCAGAGGCTGCTCAATTTCCGGTTGAAGTTGTAGTAGGCCCTGAGTTTGTAACGGGTAGTACGCGTATGAAAAGTGGTACCGCACAAAAGTTAGTACTGAATATGATTAGCACAAGTTTAATGATAAAGTTGGGCAGGGTTAAAGGAAACAAAATGGTAGATATGACTCCAACTAACAATAAACTGATTAAACGCGGTGCAAAAATGATTATGGATGATTTAAAAGTAGATGAACCTAAGGCTACCTTGCTTTTAAAAACTTATGGTAATGTGCGCAAAGCAATTGCTGCGGTTAAAAAGTTAGATTTAACCAAAGACTAACCCGCTAAAACCCCTATATTTGCTATCAGCATGGAGGAACTGTTAGCAAAATATATTGCAGTAATTTTAACAAGTGCCGTTAAGTATTTAATAGGTGTTTTTACAGCAATGGGTACCAATTTAAATTTTATTGAAACACTATTATGCACCGTGGGCGGAGGTATGTTAGGTGTTGTTGTGTATTTATATTTATGGGATGGTATATTGTTTTTGTACCATAAAATTTTTCCTCCTAAACCTAAAGTTCATAAGCCGGTAGGTAAACACCGCAGAAAAATTTTAAAGTTTATTGTCAAGTACGAAATTTTAGGAATAGTGATACTAACTCCTGTCTTATTATCTGTTCCGGTAGGTACTATTTTAGCAGCAGCTTTCGAAGAAAATAAGTGGAAAATAAAACGCTATATGTTTTTTAGCTTTTTGGGTTGGACGTTATTAACCTATGGTTTGTATGCCATGTTAGGTGTTAAACTTACCGACTTGTTTTAGTATTCGCTTTTCTCTAATAACTCGTATAAAATTCCGTCTTTTAAACCGGCACTGGGTGCAAACAATTTTTCTATGTTTGCCCATTTTAATATTTTAAGATACAGGTATGCCGAGTGTTCCATCACATCAGCCCTATCTGGGTTTAACTTATATGTTTCTATAAGTTGTGTAATGCTCATTTTTTTGATGGTATTATAAAATTTTTCTAATTCATCAACCGTTATAGATGGCTCTGTTAAAGTAGGGTTGATAATGTTGGCTATTTTATTAATGGTACCACTTGTGGCAATAGCACGCGAATGTTCAATAGCTTTAATGTGATCTTTTACATAAGACTCCAGCGCGTTCCAATTTTCTTTTTTGATGGCATTGTCTAATAACCTAACCGTTCCCACATCAAAACTTACGCTATCGTATGGTTTTAAGTTTTGTATTACGGTCATTTCTGTACTACCGCCACCAACGTCAATCGTCAGGTAATTATGGTCGGGTTTAAGGTAATGGGTAATCGATTTTAAAATTAACTCCGACTCGCGTTTACCATCAATAATATCAATGTTTAAATCAAACTCTTCTGCAACTCTCTCAACTATTTTCTTTCCATTTTTGGCTTCACGCATTGCACTTGTTGCACAAGCCATGTAACTGTGTACGCCAAATACTTCCATCATCAACTTAAAAGATTGCATAGCTTTGTAAAACATTTTGCGTTTCTCTTTGCTAATCTTACCGCGGTTAAAAGCATCATCGCCTAACCTAATGGGTATACGAACAAACTCTACTTTTTTAAACGGCTCTTGTACATTATCGTTTAGGCGAGCAATTTGTAACCTAACTGCGTTACTTCCAATATCTATAGCGGCAAATTTCACCTGGTGGTACTATTAAGTTGATAGCACAAGTATATGTAATAACACTAAAAAATGATGTTATTTTTTTAACAAGTTAATTGGCCAAGGCAATCTATTGGCAATTAGTCTATGGTAAGGCACTAGTAATGCGCCAAATCCGCTAAAAAACCTGCTTACACCTTCAATGTCCGATCCTTCAAAATCAAGCACCATATTTTTTTCGCTGTACTCAGCAATCAGCCTATCAAACAAAAAGTACATGGCTCTTAAATCTCTACCTAAATTATTTGAAGTGCCAATTTGGTAAATAATGCGATTTTGATGTACGTAAAATCCTGCACAAGCAATACACTCACCATTTTTATCAATAACTTGTTTGCAAATAACATAGCCACGTTTTGTTGCTTCTGTAAATAAATTTCTTTGGCGGTTATAATCTTCTAAACCTACTTTTTCGGTATCTGCACCTTTGTTTTTTATGTAATAATCAACCACATGTTCAGGTGAAGTGTCAATATAAGTAAGGTTATTTTTTTTCGATTTATTTACATTCCTTCTGTTGTGCTCACTAAATCCTTTAAATAATTGTTCGTATGGTTGATGTAAATACAGCAAGTAATTGTTCCTTCTTTTTAGTTCAAAATTACTTTTGGCACCGCTGTCGTTTTTTTCATTTAAACAAATGTTGATGTATTTGTAATCTGATGGAATAGCTTGAAAAAATTCGATAATACCTGCTTGTAACTCGTATCCAGCACCAGTAAAAATACCCAATTGTTGTGTAAAAAAGGGTTGATAAGCAACGGTAAAAAATTTCTTTACTGTAGGAAGTGGCATTACTGCATGGTAATCACCCAATATAACAGCATTCCAAGCGGGTGCTGCAATATCTAAGTACCAACTGTAGCCATATATAAGGCTGTTGTTGGCTTTCTTAATACATTCATCCCACTTAGTTTTGTCTATCTCTTCGTGTTTACAGAATCTAATTAAATTCAAATTTTTTCGTACAGGTTACAAAATGTTTGTCTAACGTGGGGTGATACAAATGTATTATTATGCCACAACGTTACATAATGTCCATTGTAATATTTTGCCAAATTCAATAACTTTTCGTTCACATTTTCAATTTGTTTGGCATCATAGTTCAAGTACTCTATGGCTGTAGTATCCATAAAACATGTTGGGAAACAAATAAGCTGTGTAGTCTTATTGATCTGCAAGTCAAACCAAACAAATGGTATACACGTACTAGCCCTAAACCCAGTTTGTTCGGCATAAGTCATGGTGTAATCTTCTTTAATACCCAACTGTATCAGATTTTGATAGGTATCAGGTAAATTCATCTTTAAAAAATGCTGCCTGCTTTTTTCTATTTTTTGGTTGATGATTTTACCTAACTCGTCATGCTCTTGTATTAATGTATCTATATTTTGGTTTGATGAGTAGGATGGATGCAGTCCAACGAAATTTGCTTTTTGATGAAGTTGTTTGATTAGATTTTTAAAATCAGCGCCATCAGTTTTAATATTTTTGTCGTGGCCACCTTTGTTACTCATCAATATAAAATAACCCAACTCGCCCTTAACAGTTGCACGGATAAAATCGTAAGTATTGTAAGGATCTTTCTTTACATTAAAACACGATTTCAGTTGTGTTTGTATCGATTTTACATCAAACTTTAAAACGGATTTAACTAATTTCCCCAACCATCTTTTAGTATCCAAGCCCCTGTATAAGTATGCAAAATCAACATCAATAGTTGTAATACTTTTAAAAGTATTAGGTTTAAATACTAAGTTTTGATATTGTGATTGGAGTACATTTTTTAATTGCTCACACCAATGTTCAATCAAAGGAAATTGTAAGAAATCATGATTAAACGCTAAACTATTTTTGGCTTCAAATCGTCCATGTTTATCGCGTTCGGTGTTGGTGTATTCTTCGTACCTACTCAATAAATAAAACGATGCAGCAAATACATCAAACGGAATTTGTGTATTTGAATTCGGCCATAAAATGGTTTGCCATTTTTCGTTTTTTATAACATCTGTAGGTTGCGCAGTAATGTTGTTTTCAAACAGTAAACCTTGTGGTAAAATGTTTAAGCTGTTATTTATTGGGGTTGAAGTGTAATTTATTTTTGCTTCGTTTGAGGCGTTAAATTCATCAATATTGGTGGTAACAGTATACGCAACACCAAGTCTTTTTTGTAAAAGCTCGGTTAGTATGTATGTTAATCTTTCGGTTTGATGTGTTGCTAAAACGGTAATCAATACAAAAACGGATTTGTTGCAATTTAATAGCAGTTGGCTTATAAACGTTAATCAATGGGCTATTATTTCGTATTGGTAATAATGTAATTGGTTAAAATGCGCTGCTTGTTGCTGAAAAGCAATAGTTTATCATAAATTTTTAAAAACTGTTTAAAG
>CAZRVA010000149.1:4864-6426 GCA_964603255.1 uncultured Chitinophaga sp. | reverse complement strand
TCTGTTTTTATGGCGTTTGATATAGCTTCTTGCAAATAACTTTCATCCGGGTTGGGTAGGGGTTTTGATTGCAAAACTATGCTACCAATGCGTAAATCTTTGGTAGCAATTAATCCACCTCTGCGTGTATCCCAAGTAATGATTTGTTTTTCTTTAACCATAGGCAACAAATCTTTGGGGTTAAGGGGTGATGCCATGAATATCTTTCCCAATCCATCGCGTGTATCCATGTGTGCAACGGCAAGCCAAGGCTCGTGTGCCAAATCATCTCTATGCCCAGCAGTGGCGTATTTTCCATTGGCCAATTGAAACTGCGCATTATTTCCGGGGCGGGCAAACGCAATCCGCTCTGGGTAGGCATAAGCCAACAATAAACCGGTTTCAAACACATCAACAGGGCCGTTGTCAGGTTCTGCGTTTAATAGCCTGCGGTACGATTCAGCAACTTTTTCAATACGTGTAAATTTATTACCAAGACTATTGTTTTGCCTAGCCCTGCGCAGGGCTTCAATACGTAAATTAATATCAATACCCGAGTCTTTAGGCAATGGATCTCGTTCTTCTAAAATAGCAGCAATATCTGCTGCAAGCGCCACTGCGTTATCATCTTTTGCTTTTAATAGCATGTGCGCAATACGCGGGTGACAGGCCAATTGGTGCAACTGTTTTCCATGTTCGGTTATACGTCCGTTTTCGATTGCATTTAAGTTGGTTAAGGTTTCTAAAGCTTGTGTAACCGATGCTTTTGGCGGAGGAGATAACCAGGTTAATTGCTCAATATTGGTAATGCCCCATTGTGCTAAATCCAACACCAATGCGGCTAAATCTGCCTCCATAATTTCGGGGGTGCGGTGTTCTGCAAGGCGTTGATGTGTAGCGGATGTCCACATGCGGTAACAAACACCAGGGCTTAAACGTCCGGCACGACCAGCACGTTGATCGGCTGAATCTTTCGAAATTTGAACAGTTTCTAACCTCGATAAACCCGATTTTGGGTCAAACCTAGAAACACGACCAAATCCTGTATCAACCACAATTTTTATTCCTTCAATGGTTAAACTGGTCTCGGCAATTGATGTAGCCAAAACTACTTTTCGTTTACCAAATTTATTGGGCACAATAGCCAAATATTGCTCGCCTTGCGGCAACATGCCATAAAGCGGATGTATGGCAAAATCTTTTAAATCGCGTTTAAGCAACTCGGCACATTTACGTATTTCTCCTTCTCCGGGCAAAAACACCAATACATCGCCTTCGTGTTCTTTTGTTGCTTTAATTATAACCCTTGCAGTAACATCCGGCAATAAAAACTCATCCTGGCCACCCACATAAAATACCTCAACCGGATATTGTCGTCCTTCACTTACCGCAACGGGTGCTTTTAATAAGGCTGTTAATTGGGGCATATTTAAAGTAGCCGACATCACCATCATGCGTAAATCAGGTCGCAAAATTTGTTGTGCTTCGCGGCATAAAGCCATGGCCACATCAGCATGAATACTGCGCTCATGAAACTCATCAAATATTACCAAACCAACACCTGCTAATGCATTATCGGTATG
>CAZRVA010000149.1:0-4764 GCA_964603255.1 uncultured Chitinophaga sp. | reverse complement strand
AAGGCCACAAAGGTAACTTAAATAATAAATTACCTTGTGGCCCTTGGTTAAATTACGCTCTTGTAAACTAATTAATTACCAGTTTTTTCATGCCAAAGCCATTGCCAGTCTGTATTTTTAAAAGATAAATTCCTGGTTTTAGCATTGATACATCCAATTGGTTGTTGGTTAAAGTATTGGTTTGATAGCTATTTTTACCCAACAAATCCGTTATTTCTAACTGTTTGATTGTTGAGTTATCGTGAAGGTAAATACTAACTAAATTACTTGCCGGGTTTGGTTGAATATCAAACCCAATTTGTATTTGATACTGGTTTAAACCAACGGTTGTGTTATCAAAAATAAGCCTGAAAATAGGATTAGGATTCCAACCACCTTGTGCACCTATGTAACCATAACTGGTATCTATTTTATTGTTGTTGTGGTTAAAATACATGCTGTCCGAACCGCTCCAAACATTACCTTGCTTCATAAAACTTGCTACCCATTGAAGTTTTCCTTCGTTGTTGTAGCCGTGTTTATACCAACTTTCTTCTAGTAAATTCCCTTGGTTGTCGCTTGCATAAAGAATTACTTCGGTAAGTTTACCATTGCCGTAAACGTAACGTTTGCAAAAGGCTGTATCACCATCAATCATATTGTATATACCACTTAACAAACCTGCATCATAACTGTAAAGTATGTGCGATATGAGGCTGTCAGGTTTATTTACAGGTGCCATTTTAAGCTTAATACATTGACCTTGGTTATTGTAAGTATATTTAATTACCTTTTTGGAAGTCGCATCAATCAACGTGTCTGCCACTCTAAGATTACCATCGTAGGTTGACAATAATTGCGCGCTTGAAATAGCTGAACCATTTTTATCGGTTGTTAAATCAGTTAACTCAACAATATTCTTATCCTCGTTATAATACATTCTATTTACTGTTTTTTGAAATGACAAGGGATCATTTACAGTTAATCTGCGATAGGACTCTTGCACTTCATTCACGATTCTATTGTCTGATTCGTAGTTTCTCAAGTATTCATGTTTATCCATCAAAACCCATTCTTGGGTATTA
Source organism: uncultured Chitinophaga sp. (assembly GCA_964603255.1). Taxonomy (GTDB): domain Bacteria; phylum Bacteroidota; class Bacteroidia; order UKL13-3; family UKL13-3; genus UBA6183. Next base: position 3,700 of record CAZRVA010000149.1, on the reverse strand, counting down.
GGATTGTAAACCGAAGTCTGCAAAAAAACAAACCTTCCGGTTTCATCTTTCGTTTGCAACATCTGATTCGAATTCCTGAATTCGTTTGAGTTGTATTTGTATTGACGATTAAAGGAAGGGAAGTGCAGTCGCATTAAATCCCAGAAGAAAATTGGTTCGTTTACCACATTATACTCAAATGGTGCACCATTAACCAAATTGTATTGTGCATTAGATTTGTTGCTCGTGCATAATAAACCCGTTAAGCACAATAGTTGTACAAATTTTGTTTTCATAGTAATAGCTAGTTTTTTATTAATTGATGATTATTTTTTTCTGTCCTTTACCACGGTTAGTTGTTATAGAAACAAAATATACCCCGGGTTGTAAATTGCTTACATCAATTGCATTGTTGTATAAGTTGTTTTCATAAACAGTTTTACCCAATACATCGGTAATGCTTATTTGATTAATGTTATCCGTTACATCCAGATTAATTGATACCTTGTTATTGGCAGGATTAGGGAATACACTAAAATCAATACTTTTGTTTTTAATGGCATTTACACCAACCATTTGCTCATCAAACACAAACATAAAACTAGTGTAAGAATTCCATTCGTTATTAGCGTTTCCGAGGTAACCATAACTAGTGTCTGCTTTTTCGTTGGTGTAAGAAACAACAATGCTATCACCCTTCATCCATTCATCATTTTCCCAAATTTGGTTGCACATCCATTTTAGTTTACCGGTTTCTGTATAACCATGTGTAAAACGATACAAATCTGTTAAAACACCATCAACCATTCTCGATAATACTGCTTCTGTTAGCAAACCTGATGCGTTATAAGTATAGGATTCAACCGAAGAAGGGATACTATCAGGCGTTATTTTTCCATAATACCTTACCTCCGTTAAAAAACCATTTTTGTATTTGTACGCGCTATTTACCGACTCATTGCCATTGAAATAAGTTGTGCTAAAAACACAATTGTTGTTGTTGTCGAATTGATTACGATCAACAAATCTTAAGTTATTGATCTCTGACGAATCGTAAATTCTTTGATTAAGGCTGTTGTAAATATAAAAGGTTTCACCAATTGATGTTACACCGCCATCACTACTCATTTCATTGTTGCACATGGATAATCTGGCATTTTGATACGAGTTATTTAAAACAGTTTTTTGATAAGTTAAAGGTTCATCTAAAGCGTGTCTTACCCATGACTCGTATGTTTCCGACAACACTTTACTATCAATAAAACTTCTCTTATAAATGTGCTTATCTAATAATATCCACTTATTATCTAATGGATTCCAAATAGATGTTTCCAAGTGATTAAATCTTCCTGACTCATCTTTTCTTTGAATTAAACGATTGGATTGCCCAAAAGCAGTAAATTCATCGGGACGATAATACCTTGTCCATGAAGGCAGCTTATCACGCATTAAGTCCCAAAAAATATAGGGTTCTTTTACAATAGCGTTTTCTGGTGGTGCACCCGATAATAAATCATATTGGGCATAGGTAGTAAGATTTGTGCACAATCCGGCACACAAACCCAAGAGTAGTTTTTTGTACATAGTTTCTGGCTGTAAAATATTAACAAGCATTAGTCTCGATATAGGGTGATTTAGGTTGCCCGCCTCTTAGTTATTTACTTTAACTTTCTGAATAACAAGACAACTATTTACTTGCAAACCCCTATTAAAAAGAGTAAGTTGCTTCAATAAATTTGATGCATTTACAATGAATCCGAAACTTTTATCCCAAATTTTTGCTGTGCTATTTGTTTTAAACGCCACAGCACAAACCGCTCAATTGTCATCAAACTTAAGGCTATGGTTGAGTAACAATCAAACCTCATTAAACACACAAGTGGTAAAGTTTAAACAAGGCAATACATATTATTTATCGGTATTGGTTAAGGTAAATCCTATGCAAATCAACCCACAAGAATTAGATAAGTTAGGCATAAAAATAGGTACACGTGCAGGAGATATTTACACCTTACAAGTTCCTGAAAAACAACTACAAAACCTTACACAATTAAAAGGAATACTTTATGTGCAATTAGATGAACCCATTGCAGCAAATATGGATCCGGCAAGGCGCAGCAGTAGGGTTGATTCGGTGCAAAGTGGTATAAACTTACCCATGGCTTACACCGGAAAAAATGTGGTAGTTGGAATTATTGATGCAGGGTTTGATTATGGTCACCCCACTTTTTACGATACACTTGGAAACGTATTACGTGTTAAACGCGTGTGGGAACAACGCAAAGCCGGAACACCACCAACAGGGTTTAATTATGGAAACGAAATTACAGATACCACAACCATGTTATCTGTGGGTAATGATGTAAGTTCATTTTCGCACGGAACGCATGTAGGCGGAATTGCAGCAGGGTCGGGTATGGGTAGCTTATACAACACCAGAGGGAGAGGAGTTGCATATGAAAGCGATTTGGTTTTTGTAGGCATCAAACCCAACAAAAACGAATGGACAAGTGCGGGTATGAGCAGTATTATAGATGCCGTAAATTATATTTTTACTTACGCAGCATCTGTTGGAAAACCGGCAGTGGCCAACTTAAGCTGGGGTTGTTCTATTGGGCCAAACGATGGTAGTTCGTTGTTTAGTCAGGCGTTAAACAACTTGGTAGGGCCGGGCAAAATATTTGTAAACTCGGCAGGTAACAATGGTGACGAAAATATTCATTGGGCCAATAAAGATTCTGTAGTATCAGGAACCGATTATTCGTTTGTGCAATTCCCGAATGTAGTGGGCGAAAAGCGCACTTGGGTTGATGTTTGGGGCGAAAAAAATAAATCACTTTGCGTAAATTTATTGTTGTACCGCAATGGCTCTGTGGTTGACTCGTGCGGAACAATTTGTGTGTTGAATAACGAAACCAAAAACGGATATTTAATTGGCCAAGCAGGCGATACCCTGTATTACAACATGGCTACTGCCAACAGCGATTTTAACAACCAAAAAACACATATGTTGATGGATTTACACAGCAAAACCAACGATTCGCTTGCTATTAAAGTAAATCATGAAGGTAAGTTTGATGCTTGGATGGGTTACGTTAACGATTACAATGGTTATTATGGTGCATTTACAAACGGGCGATACGCTTGGGCAAGCAACGGCAACAACCAATACACCCTGGGCGAGATGTCATGTTCACCAGCAGCATTAACTGTTGCGGCTTATGTATCAAAAATTAGCTACAGAAACTTGGCGGGCGCACAACAAAGTTATTTGGGTTACGCCACCACCAATGCCATTGCACCTTTTTCGAGCATTGGCCCAACAGCAGATGGCCGCATGAAACCGGATATTGCCGCACCGGGCATGACCATCGCTTCTGGTGTTAACTCTTATGATGTATCGTACGCACCGGGCGGAGGAAATTACAGTTCAAGTGTTGCACAATACCAATTTGGCAGCAACAACCGCATGTATTATTATGCCGAAGCAAGTGGCACATCAATGTCAGCTCCCATGTTTAGCGGCATGGTGGCTTTGTTGTTACAAGCCAACCCCATTTTAACGCCACAAAAAATTAAAGAAATACTGCGCAAAACTGCTTACAAAGATAATTTTACCACCAACACACCCGATTCAACACGTTGGGGGTACGGCAAAGCCAATGCGTATGCCATGGTGAAAGAAGCCATATTACTTTCAGGAATAAACGAAACACCAAAC
>CAZRVA010000148.1:0-6426 GCA_964603255.1 uncultured Chitinophaga sp. | reverse complement strand
AGATCCTGTTAAATTTGTAACGGAATTTAATAGATTGGTTAAAAAATACAATATGGAAGATAGAGTTACATTGCAATCTTTTGATTGGAAAACAATCAGTGCAATTAAAAAGATTAATCCGGAAATAACTACCGTTGCTTTATGGTGTCAACAACCTTCATGGGGGCGTGATTCGGAATGCTTACAACCTTATGAAAAAGGTAAGTCACCATGGTTGGGCGGTTTAGATATTGATGATTTTGAAGGTGATACTTTAATAGCATGGAATAACTTCGAGGCAACTATTGATGTAATGAGTGTAATTAGTGGAGATCAAATTACAATTAGAAAAATCTTACTAGAATCGCCCACCATTAGCGCATTAGTGCTAAGTAATGGTAAAGCAAACTGGGACATCACCAAGGCCGATACAACAGAAGCACCAACAACAGATACAACCCAAACCAAGTTTAACCTAAGCCTGAAAAAACTTGAGATAAAAAATGCTAACATTACTTACAACGATAAAGTAATGGGAGTATACACACAATTGGCCGGAATGGATTACGATATGTCGGGCGATTTTACACAAGATGTTTTCGACTTAATTATCTTGTCAAACATCAAACAATTTGACATGGCTTACGGTGGTGTTAAATATCTAAACAAAGTAAACACCAATATTAAAATTGATTTAGGAATGAACATGCCCGAGTCGAAATATACTTTTAAAGAAAATTCCATTTCATTAAACGAACTCACTTTTAACTTTGATGGTTTTGTTCAAATGTTAAATGATGACATTGTTATGGATTTGAAATATGGTGCAGAAAAATCCACATTTAAAAGTTTCTTATCTTTAGTTCCTGGGGCTTACACACAAAACTTTGCGGATGTAAAAACAGATGGTACTATGGCCTTTAACGGTTTTGCTAAAGGTACCTACAACGAAAAAACATTACCTGCATTTGCCTTCAATTTAGTGGTGGGTGATGCCATGTTCCAATATCCTTCATTGCCTGTTGCGGTAAAAGATATTCACATAAAATTAGCAGTAACCAACAGCGATGGAAATTTAAACAATACTGTTGTTGACCTTAGTAAATTCCATATGGATGTTGCCGGAGATGCCTTTGATGCAAGATTAGTAGCCAAAAACATCATGCAAGATCCACAGGTAGACTCTTGGTTAAAAGGGAAAATCAATCTTGCCAGTATAAGTAAAATAGCGCCTTTAGAAAATGGAATGAGTCTGGCAGGAACAATAACTGCAGATGTTACAGCGGTTGGTAAAGTATCTGATATTGAAAATCAAAAGTACGAGTCGTTTAATGCCAAAGGCGAAATCCTTGCTCAAAACATTCAATTTAAATCTAAAGATTTACCACAAGGTTTTAACTTAAACCAAGCGCACCTAGATTTTTCGCCAAAGGTTGTTGCATTAAAATCATTTGATGCACAAATAGGCAAAAGTGATATCAACATGAATGGTGAGTTAAGCAACTTCTTCCCATACTTGTTTAGTAATGGTGTTTTAAACGGTAAATTAAGTTTAAACTCAAACCTAATCGATGCAAATCAATTCATCTCAGCTGAACCAGAAGGCACGCCTCCTGCGGCAGAAGACACTACGTCACTTGTTGCTCCTGAAATTCCTGCTAATATCAATTTTGTATTCAGCAGTAACATCAAACAATTACTATACTCAAATATTGATATTACAAATTTTGTAGGAGGATTAGTTGTTCAAAATCAAAAATTATTGTTCAACAACATTGGGTTAAACACGTTAGGTGCATCAATTAAAATGAACGGATTTTACGAAACAACAAATCCCAATAAACCAACAACCAACATTGATTTTGGGATTGCAAACTTAGACTTCCAAAAAGCATTTAAAACGTTTAATACCGTTAAAAAGTTAGCACCAATTGCCGAGAATATGTTTGGTACATTCTCAACTAATTTAAGTTTAACTACCACACTCGACAACCACTTAAATCCTATCTACCCTACCCTATTTGCGAATGGTAAGTTAAACATACCAAATGCAGAAATTAAAGATGTAAAGCTATTTAATAAAGTAGCCGAAGTTTTAAAGAACGATAAATACAGAAGTGTTGGCCTAAAAAATGTAAATATTGCATTTAAAGTAGAAAACGGAAGAATTTACACCGAACCTTTTGATGTAAATGTTGGAGGTAAAAAAATGAACCTTTATGGCTCAACCGGACTTGATCAAACCATCGATTACAGAGGTGTAACTGATGTTAAACGCGCTGAACTTGGTGCGGTAAACACAGCTTTAGAAACAGCATTAGCATCATTAAATACCAAAGCTGGATCAAACATTAAAATGGATGAAAACATAAGCGTGGCTTTAGGTATAGGGGGCACATTTACAAATCCGAAAATAACCACTAACTTGGCTGATATTGGAAAGCAACAGGCCAATTCATTAAAAGATCAGGCTGCTGATGAACTAGCCAGACAGAAAAAACTTTTAGAAGACAAAGCCCGTGCTGAAGCAGAGAAAGCCAAAGCAGAGGCTGAAAGATTGAAAAAGGAAACCGAAGCTAAAGTAAGAGCAGAAGCCGATAAAGCGAAACAAAAAGCACAAGCCGAGGCTGACAGAATAAAAAAAGAAGCAGAGCAAAAAGCTGCTGAAGAAAAAGAACGCTTGAAAAAACAAGCCGAAGAAGAAGCAAAGAAAAAACTACAAGGGATATTAAAAAAACCATAAACATTAACTATCCCTTTAGTGTTAATTATTAAATAAATAACATCTTAAATTAAACACAATGAAAAAAATCATCATCGCCTCAATGGCATTAGCATTAATCTACGCTTGCGGAGATTCTAACTCTAACAAAACTGCAGAAAATACTGCTGCAACAACAGAAACAGCTGCACCAGCAGAAGCTCCAACAACAGTTGAGTTTACGGTAAATGCGATCGGTAACACTATGGCTGATATGGCTTACGATACCAAAGAAATTAAAGTAAAAGCCGGTTCAACCGTTAAAGTTAACTTAACTAACCAAGGAACTGACGCTTCAATGTTACATAACGTTGTATTCGTAAAACAAGGTTCAGAGAAAGAAGTTGCAACAGAAGGTATCAACTTAAAAGATCAAAACTACTTCAATGCTCAAAACCCTAACGTAATTGCTGGTTCTGCAGTTGCAGGCCCAGGTGCTACAGTTACTGTTGAGTTTACTGCACCGGCTGAAGCAGGCACATACGCATATATATGCACTTACCCTGGTCACTGGATGAAAATGCAAGGTGTGCTTATTGTTGAGTAATAACCTAAAACAACATTTAATTTGTTACAATAGGGGAGTTTAGGCTCCCCTTTGTCGTTTATTAAATTAAAGTTTATTACTTTGGAACAGCATTTGCTTACCAAATAAAAAAATCAAATTATGAAACGTATTTTAATCGCAGTACCACTCGTTGCAGGTTTACTTTTTACATTAGCTTGTGCAAATCGTAAAGTAACACGCATCGATCCAAGCCAACAAACGGACTTAAGCGGACGCTGGAATGACAGTGATTCACGCCTTGTTGCAAACGAAATGATTACCCAAATCTTAACAGGAGCTTGGCGTACTAATTTCGAACAAAAACATTCACGCAAACCGGTTTTAATCGTTGGTAGTATTAAAAATAAATCTTCAGAGCAAATAGATCCGATTACATTTATTAAAGATTTAGAAAAGGCTTGCATCAACTCTGGAACTGTTTCTATTGTTCAATCAGGCGATGAAAGAAATCAATTACGTGAAGAACGTAACGACCAACAGACTTTCTCAAGCGAAGACAGCAAGAAAAAATGGGGCCGCGAAAAAGGGGCTGATTTTATGATAAACGGTGTGATCAGTTCTATTGTTGATCAATACAAAAATCAAAAAACTGTATACTATCAGGTCGACCTTGAGTTAACTGATCTTGAAACCAACGAAAAAGTTTGGATTGGCGATAAAAAAATTAAAAAGGCTGTTCGTAACTAATCTCCTTCGGTCAACTCTATCCTTATGCGTAATCTTCGTTACCTATTTATACTGTTAACAATTATTTTGTTATCCGCTTGTGCCAGCTATTATCAAAAAAATCAGGCACTAATGGATAGTATATACCGTGGCGATTATGCGCATGCATCAAAGCAACTTGACGAAGGAAGACTAAAAAAGCAGAAAAGAAACCAACTACTTTATTTCTTAAATAAAGGAACCGTTCTATTCATGAATAATCAGCCTCAGGAGAGTAATAAATACTTTCAACAGGCTGATTATTTCATTGAAGATTACCAAAAGAGTATCGGACTAAAAGCAGCGTCATTTCTAACTAATCCATCAATTCAAACCTACGAAGGTGAAAACTTTGAAAAAGTAATGGTGCATTATTACACCACTTTAAATTACTTACAGCAAGGATTGTTGGATCAGGCTTTAGTTGAATGCAAACGTATGCAATTAAAACTCGATAAAATAACAGACTATTATAAAGGCAAAAACAAGTATAAAAACGATGCATTCGTTTACCTGTTAACCGGAATAGTTTATGATGCACTCAAAGATTATAACAGTGCCTTTATTGCTTATCGAAACGCATACAAAATATACAATGAAGAATACGCAACCAATCTAAATACTTCTGTTCCTCAACAATTAAAAGAAGATCTTATACGTACTGCTTTACTAACGGGATTTACCGAAGAAGCGCGTCAATACAAAAATGAGTTCAACCTCAACCATTTAACCCTCGAAACATTTAAAAACACATCTTCATTAGTGTGCTTCTGGAACAATGGTTTCGGGCCTGTTAAAGATCAATGGAGTATTAACTTCACCATTACACAAGGAGCAAACGGTTGGGTAAATTTCGTTAATCACGATTTAGGATTAAACTTCCCCTATTATGCTGGTAACGATAGTAAATCAATTAACAGCCTGAAAGTAATCAGAGTCGCTTTTCCAAGATACATATCTCGAGAGCCAGTTTATAAAAATGCTACATTAACTGTTGATAGTCTTGGTATTAAACAACAATTAGAGCTAGCTCAAAATATTGATAAAATAGCATACGTATCATTACAAGATAGAATGTTAAAAGAATTGAGCGAAGCCTTATTGCGTCTAGCAGTTAAACAAGTTGCAGCAGCACAACTCAGAAAAGAAAACGATGCGCTAGGTTCTGCACTAAGCGTGGTAAACGCTATGTCTGAACAAGCGGATACACGTAATTGGCAAACATTACCAAACACAATTAATTACACGCGCGTTATCTTACCAGCTGGCCCCCACCAGGCAACATTCAAAGTAGAAAAAGATCAACTTAAATTCAATACAACCGTCAAGTCAGGTCAAACCACATTCAAAGTATTGCAGTCACCATATTTTAAAGGTTATTCAAGTGCATTCCATGATTTAGAATAACGTTAACTCAGGCCCTTTATCATTGTATAACCTTGGCACTTTAATACCCAAAGAATAACTGCTGTTAAGTTTCTCAATAAAATAAGTAAGTAAAATAGGGGTATTTTTCTCATCCCGTTGATGCATAAAAAAGTTCAACTCCTCCAAACCTGATTCTAACCAACTCCCAATTCTGGCAACCCAATCATTTATTCTGTTATAGTCAGTCTCATGCAAATCATTTCCAACAAACCTAATAAATGCACGCTTATTCGTCAAGTCCATATGCACACAGTCCCTCCTTCCCGCAGTATCGTTTATCACTATACCTGCATCCCGACTTTTTAAACATTCAAATAGTGAATAATAACTATCACCTTCAAACCAACTTTTATCTCTTAGCTCAACAAAAAGATTAAGTGACCTAGGTAGCAAATTAATAAAATCAACTATAACCCTTTCATCCCTAACTCCCATTTTAGGATCTAATGGTAAAAATACCGAGCCTAAATTATTTCCAAACGCATCAAGAGTCAATAAAAAAGCCTCTAACTCACCAGCGCAGTTTTTCAACCTATTTTCATGTGTTAATTGCTTAGTAAACTTCGGACAAAATTTAAAGTCATCAGAAACAACAGCCCTCCAACCTTCAATAGTTTTTAATGATGGCAATCCATAAAACATCGCATTCATCTCAATGGAATTAAACTGATTACCATATTCCGTCAAATACCTATTTGATTTAGTACCTTTAGGATAAAGAACACCAATCCAATCAGGCCTAACCCACTTAGCACCACCAATATTAAATCTACATTGCTGCTTAACATCAACCTTACCAAGAACTTGTTTCGTATAAACACCATCTGCAGGTAAACTAAAGTCAATATTGGCCAAATCTTTAAACTCTACTTTTCCAAAATCCATATTAAACACGAATATACAAGCACTACTCAAATATGACTTAATAAAATTTCCTGTGTGTTCCCATGGGGCCGGGTATTTCGCTGATCTTTTGCGTCATCGC
>CAZRVA010000147.1:0-6461 GCA_964603255.1 uncultured Chitinophaga sp. | reverse complement strand
TATTGGTGTAACCAATTCCACTAACTGTTTACCGTTACTAACATTAATAGCAACGGTTAGATGTTCCACCATTTGTTGCGCATCCATCCTACCCCACAAAGCCGTGTGATTTTCTGTTAAAACATCTAACCACGCTAAAAAATCTGTTGCTAAAAAAGTTTCTAGTTCTTGTATTGTTTTCATAGGTTTTGATTTTTATTGAACCACCAGTTTATAATTAATATTTTTAGTATTGGTGATGATTTGTAAAGAGTAAACACCTTTTTTCAGTTTCTTACTTCCATGTAATTTAAACCTTGTAAAACCTGCCTCTTTAAAATTTTCAGATTGTGATAAAATGGTTTTACCCAACTGGTTTTTAAGCATCACTTTTAGTTTTTCCTTTTGTTTGATAAAAAGCGTTAGGTGATGGTTTTTATCATCAAGTTTTAGAACATTTAGTAAAGTATCTGCGGTGTATGTTTGCGTAAATTGATAAGCCAAAAACAAATTAGGAACACCGTAACCAAAGTATTTATTCGGCTTGTAATAGTTTGATCCGCTTAAATGTAGCCATTGTATAATTTGCTGGGTTGAATAAGCATTAAAGTATGGCCATAAACAAGCTACACCACCAGCCAAAACCGGACACGAATAACTGGTGCCATCTCCTTCGTAAATTGTTCCTAAGTCGCTAGCTATGGTAGCATTTTCACCCATTGCCATAAGGTCGGGTTTTATTCTGCCATCTGCAGTTAAACCTACTGATGAAAATCCGGCTAACCTTTGTTTTTTATCTACCGCACCAACAGTTATCACATCAACAGCATCAGCAGGAAATGCAATTTGTTTCCATGAATTATCACCTTCATTACCGGCACTTACCAATACAAACAAACCTTTGTTTGCAGCAATGTTGGCTGCTTGCGTTATCCATGCTGTTTTACCATTTAAGTTTTTGAGTTCGTAATTGTAGCGTTCATGGTCAAACTCGTTGTAGCCTAAAGATGTACTAATGATATCAGCCCCTGAACTATCAGCGTATTCGGCAGCCATGGCCCAATAAAACTCTTCTACCGGAAACTCAGTTGTGGCATCTTCCGACCGCAATAAAATATAGTTTGCAGCAGGTGCAGTTCCTATAAAATTAAAACTATCATTGGCCGCAATACAACTCCAAACAGCAGTACCATGGTCATCGTTATCAAACACGTTCAACTCCATATCCACAAAGTCGTAAGTTGATTGCACTTGCTTTAATGCTTGTTTAAAAACTATGTGTTTGTGTGCATTTCTGTATCCGGCATCAATCAAAGCTATGGTTGTACCCGAACCACTTAAACCTAATTGGTGTAATTTATTTACGCCTATCATTTCTGCTTGCGTGTAACCCGCTCCGTATATATTAGAATCTTGCTTGTGTTTGTCTTTTACCTTGGTAAATTTTTGCTCAAGTAATGCCACCATTTCATCCAATTCTACAGGATTTGTATTGGTTGATATTACTTTTTTCGCTCCAAACCCTACATCAATTACATCCTTCACTCCCGGTAGTTTTTTTATACTATCAGCAGCTTGTTTATTGGAAGTAAATACAATGGCACAATTAAACCATTTACTGGTATTGTGTACCTTAAATCCTGCATTTATTAAGGTGTTAATGTGTTGGTGGTTTACAGGTAAATCATACCAATCAATAGCAATACTTTTAATTTGCCTTCGGCTAATGGCTTTTGCCGATAAATATTTTTCAGGTTGTTGAAAGCTGTTTAAAGCAGTGTCTTTATCAGTAAAAATTACAGCAAACTTGTATTCTATTTTTTGTTGCGCATCAACAATAAAAGTCGTGTGCAACAAAACAAGTGTAACAAAAACAACAATCAACCTCATGTTATTGAGTAAAGTTGGTTAAATGCAACCTATACCTAAAGCCTTTTGTACCGGTAGTTTGGGTATTTAACGAATCATACAAAAGCTCAACCATACCAATGTTTTCGGCAAATCTTTCGTAGCGTTTAATTTCCTCAATAAAGTTTAAGGTATTGGCCTGCTCTACTTTTAAACTTTTATAAGTAGATGACTGAAAAGTATATGGATATTCAAAATCAATCAGCTTATACATTTGATTGCCTTTGGCGTTAAACATATTACCATTCCAGGTATTGCGTGATTTTAAAGGAAACACCAACTTTACATAACGCGTATTTTCTTCAACACGTTGTGCTTTATTATCAATTAGCTGAGCCGAATAGTTTCTTACCTGCTGCCAAGTATCACTATCATGTTGCCTAAAAAATCTACCTACTACATACAATGGTTGTCCACTGTCATCAGTTTGCACTTCGGTTATTTCTTCTTTGTATTGATAATAAAAAGTATCAATAGCCTGTACTGGACCATTATCATCGTAGGCAATGGAATCAACTTTATAAATCCATGTTGAACCTAACTTTAAAGGAAAATATTGTGTTCCGATTTGTGGGGCGATACCTGAATCATCATTACGATTACAAGCAGCTATCACCACAAAAGCGCTCAGTAAAAAAAATAGTTTTTTCATGCAATATTGATGAAACGAATATACTTGTTATTTGGTATTGAAAAGTAATTTCTACAACTCAAAACTACTTTCAATCCATCCGCCACCTATAACATCATCACCCTCATAAAAAACAGCCGATTGCCCGGGTGCAATACCTTTTACATCTGCATCAAAAATAACTTTCATGCGGTTACCTTCTTGGTACAGCGTGCTTGCGGTTCCGGCATTTTTATACCTGATTTTAGTAACAGCTTCCAGGGGATTGGTTAACTCGGCATATTTACCCATATTTAAACCACGCACCCACATGCCTTTTCTGTTCAATTCATCCTCTTTACCTAACACAACGGTATTGGTTTCGGGGTGAATAGAGATAACATAAAGTGGTTCGCCAACTGCAATTTCCAGTCCTTTGCGCTGACCAATGGTGTAAAACGGATAACCTTTATGTTTACCCAATATTTTACCTTCACGATTTACAAAGTTCCCGCCATCAACACGCTGCTCCAAACCATCTACTTTACGTTTTAAAAAACCACGGTAATCGTTATCGGGCACAAAACAAATTTCATAGCTCTCACTTTTTTTCACCAACTCATCGTAACCCATATCAAGGGCCATTTGACGAATTTCGCTTTTACGATATTTACCTAACGGAAATCTGGTTCGCGATAAACTTTGTTGGGTTAATCCCCACAAAACGTAAGATTGATCTTTATTTTCATCAAGACCTTTACTTACTACATATCTGTTGTTTTCGTGGCGAACTTGCGCATAATGTCCGGTAGCAATAAAATCACAATCCAATTGATTGGCTCTTTTTAAAAGGGCTTCCCATTTAATATGCGTATTGCACAACACACAAGGGTTTGGTGTTCTGCCGGCCAAATATTCATCCACAAAGTTTTCTATAACAAAATCACCAAACTCGTCTCTAATATCTAAAATCATGTGATGAATGCCATGCTTAACTGCAATACTGCGGGCATCGTTAATAGAATCAAGGCTGCAACATCCGGTTTCTTTTTTACTTCCGCCACTGGTGGCATAATCCCAGGTTTTCATGGTTACACCTACTACTTCGTAACCTTCTTCGCGCAGCATAACTGCGGTAACTGTACTGTCTAGGCCACCACTCATGGCAACCAAAATTTTTCCGTGTTTACTCATAATTTCAAAACATAGCAGGGTAAATAGCCCTGTTGATTGAACAATAAAATTAGTCGACAAAGGTAAGTCTGATTTTTAGATTACTACAATTTTATTTGGGGTATCATTAAACCTTATTTAGCTTACCTTGTCGAACATCATAAATTCATCACATTATGAAAACAACAATCAAACTTGCAGCCTTGGCATTTTTAATGCTAATTGGTGCTGCCTCATTTGCCCAAAAACCTAAGAAAGGAAATCCAAAGCCCCAACACAAACACATGCATAAGGATAGCGCTTTTGCAAAAGTGAGCAAAAGACTAAATCTAACCACCGAGCAACAAACTAAACTTAAAGAGATTATTAAGCAAAATCATGCTGAAATGAAGGCACTGAGAGAGGCCAACAAAACAGCGAGCAAAGAAGAAAAACGTAAAGCAGTTGTTGCCCAAATGCAAAAAAACGATGAGCGTGTAAAACAAGTACTAAACGAACAACAAAAAGCGGAGTACGAAAAAATAAAGGCTGAACGTAAAGAAGAAATGAAGATGCATCGAGAGGCACGCAAGGCTGAGAAAAAACCAAAAGGTAAAAAAGCTAAAGTACCAGCCGAGAAAAAAATGGAAAATGATGATGATTCGAGTGATGAGGATGTGTTAGAAGAAAGTGTTTTATAAAACAAAAGGGGCTTATTTAAAGCCCCTTTTTATTTGATATCTCTTTGTAAAACTGAGCCAAGCTCGTGTTCAAACTTTTTATCCCTAAATTGATTTACCAGGGTAATTCCGTTTAGTGCATTGGTTAAAAAACATTCATCAGTAAGCAATAACTCTTCAATTGTTAATTCCTTTTCTTGCACCATCAACCCCTGTTCTGTTGCTTGTTTTATAACAACTTCACGCATAATTCCTGCCACCGGGCCTTCAGTTAAGGGTGGTGTGAAGATCATTCCATTTTTTATCCAAAAAACGTTGCTACTGGTTGCTTCCGCTATTCGTCCATGTTGATTCATAATCAACACATCATCTAAACTATTTGCAGCAGCATACTGAGAAGCCAATACATAGATTAGTGCATTACCACTTTTTAAATTCGACAGACTAGAACAAGATTTATATTGTTCTTCAAAAAGGTCAATTTTTTCAATCCTTGCTTTAGGTGGCATTAACGTCCAATACTCTACATAAAATCTCACATCATTGTTATTAGGCAAATAAAATCCATTTCCTTGCCTGCTCACCACTAACCTAATTCGAGCATCTTTACCTTTAACAACTGCAAAAACAAGGTCGTGTAAATAGCTTTCACCCCAATTACTTGGTAAATCAAACCCCAAAACTTTTGCGCCAAACTCTATACGTTTAGTATGCAAGACAATATTTTGCAGTTTACCATCCTGCATGCGAATGGTTTCAAACAATAAATCTCCATAAACAAAGGCTCTATTAATACCCATACCGTGCGAATAAACGCAATAACTTAACCATATAAAAATTAAAGATGGGCTAAAAGGGTAAAATTCCTACATTTGCGCAACTTTTAGAAAGAAACCAAATTTAAATTGGTGTTTAAACACCTTAAAAATAAATAATTATGAAAGAAGTTTTTATCGTATCAGTAGCCCGTACTCCGGTTGGTAGTTTTGGTGGAGCTTTATCGGGTTTTACAGCCACTCAATTAGGAACAATTGCCATTAAAGGTGCTTTAGCAAAAGCTAACATTAGCCCTGATTTGGTTAACGAAGTATACATGGGTAATGTGTTGAGCGCAGGCTTGGGACAAGCTCCGGCTACACAAGCAATGATTGCTGCAGGTATTCCAAACACAGTTCCTTCAACAACAGTTAATAAAGTTTGTGCATCGGGTAGCAAAGCCATTATGTTAGGCGCACAAAGCATTATGTTAGGTGCTAATGATGTAGTTGTTGCCGGTGGTATGGAGAGCATGAGCAATGTTCCTTACTATATGGATAAAGCACGTAACGGATACCGTTTAGGCCACGGGCAAATTACAGATGGTTTGATAAAAGATGGACTGTGGGATGTATACAAAGATTTTCATATGGGCAATGCAGGTGAGTTGTGTGCTCGTGAGCATAACATTAGCCGCGAAGAACAAGATGCTTTTGCAATAGAAAGTTACACACGTGCTCAAGCAGCATTTGCAAAAAAAGGTTTCGACTCTGAAATTGTTCCTGTTGAAATTCCGGTTAGAGGTAAAGACCCAATTTTAATGACCGAAGATGAGCAATACACAAAAGCCAACTTTGAGAAAATGAAAACCTTAAAACCTGCTTTTGATAAAACAGGTACTGTTACGGCAGGTAATGCATCTCCGTTAAGTGATGGTGCAAGTGCATTGGTATTAATGAGTGGCGAGAAAATGAAAGAATTAGGACTTAAGCCAATTGCGCAGATTATTGGTTTTGCTGATGCCGCTCATGCACCAGAGTGGTTTACTACTGCTCCATCATTAGCTGTTCCTAAAGCATTAAAAATGGCTGGTGTTGATATTAAAGATGTAGATTACTTTGAGTTTAACGAGGCATTTGCTGTTGTAGGAATTATTAACAATCGCTTATTAGGAATTGACAGCAAAAAAGTAAATGTTTATGGTGGTGCTATTGCATTGGGTCATGCCCTTGGTAACAGTGGTAGCCGTATTGTTGCTACATTAACCAGCATTTTACACCAAGAAGGTGGAAGTATTGGTGTTACCGGTATTTGCAACGGTGGCGGTGGCGCCAGCGCTATGGGCGTTATTACCAATGGACGGCGAGCCTTGGAGT
>CAZRVA010000146.1:0-6668 GCA_964603255.1 uncultured Chitinophaga sp. | reverse complement strand
TGCACGGACCCGATAGTAAAAAGGTATTGTTTTTTATGTTTTCGTATAAACTCATGTTATGCATTTTAGTGTGGCGAATTTATAAATAATTGTATGCTATTTAGTGGTATAATTTTGCCCAAATTTCTAAATCGGCAAATTGGTTGTTTCTAAACTCATGATCCTTAAAAACAGCTTCACGGTTAAATCCTAAACTTTTAAGTAAGGCAATACTGCCGGTGTTTTCTGGTTCAACCTCTGCGATAAAGCGATGAATCTTTTGTTGTTTTGATAAATTATCCAGCAAAACTTGCATACTTTCTTTGGCATAACCTTTACCCCAAAATTCAGGGAAAAACCAATAGCCAATTTCACATCTTCTGTGCAAAGGGTGCAAATTGTAAGTACTCACCACGCCAATAAAATCATCATGTTCATTAATTACCGCCCATGAGTTTCCGGTTCCGTTTTTACGTTTGGTTTCGTACCACAACATTTGTTCTGCAGTGGCCTCAAAAGTAGGGTAGGTAACATCCATGTATTTTGTAACTACAGGGTTCGAAAAGCCTTCAAATATCTTTTGTTGATCACTGTTTTCTACTTCCCTCAAGGTAAGTCGTGGAGTGGTGAACGTAAGTTTTTGCATGCTAAATTGACAAAAGGTTTTTATAGTTATTCTGCTTTAGGGGTAAGTTGCAGTTGATCCGGTTTTAAAAAATCGATTACGGTTTTTAAATCTTGCTCATGGTTTCTAACAATGCGATTAGATTCATCTATCGTAAATATAGAGTAAGGGATCTCAATTAACCTAATACCATTCTGAGGTAACTCAGCTGCTTTAACCCTATCGTATTTTTCGCGTTGTTTGGCTCTGCTTATTCCGCTTACTGTTCTTACATTTAATTTATTAAAAAACTCGGTAGGCTCGGCTAATGGTGCTTCTTTAAACTCAATTACCAAATTTAAATCGTGGTAAAAAGCATCAACCGGTAACTCTGTTCTTGTTTTGCCGTCTCTGTGCAAATCGCCCAATAAAAAATCAAAACGTTTTTGGCGCTTGGCTTTTAGGTTCAAAGCCTCATCACACAAATTAATCACGTAGTATTTATCGCTAAGTAAACGTTTATTTTCTAATTCAATTTTTTCGGCCGAAACAACGTCTTGCTTATACAATGTAGTTGGTCTAGGGGCATTTTTAGGTACAAAATACCAATACGTATCTTCACCATTTTGCATAGGATGCGCGAAAGGAATTTGGTCTAATGTATTTTCTTTTTGCAGTTGCTTTAATATATCGCGAATGGGTTTGCCATTTTTTACATCTTTGGTAAATACACCTGCAGCAATCAATTCAGGCATTAACTCTTTTACAGGTAAAATGGTTACCTCATTATGTGCAGTAAAATAAGCTTCTATTACGCGATTGATATTTTCTATTTGTTTGTTCATTTATATTTTACCCTAATTGGGTTTTATTATTTTTTGTATGGTAATCATGTGCTAATAACCCGAAATACATTGAGTCTTCGTACACCCCATTTTTTAAGTAATGATTTTTAAGTAAACCTTCTTCTTTAAAATTAAAGTGCTTAATCAGTTTAAGCGATGGCACATTTTTAGGTTCAATCAATGCTTCAATACGGTTTAAACCCATGCTATTAAAACCATACTCAATAATGGGTTTTAAAGCTTCTTTCATGTAACCTTTTTGTTTCACTTCATCGGTGTAAAGCATGTAACCAAGTTCGGCACGGTGGTGTTGGGTAAACCAAGTATGGTAACCGCACCAGCCAATTATATTGTTGCTTTCTTTTTCTATAAGTTGAAACAACAACATCGATTTGTTAAACATCCCAAATCCTCTTACGGCCTTTTGTTTTTCTTTTTCCAAATCGTTTGGCGCTATGCAAAGCAGGTCCATAATTTCCTGGTCTGATTTGGTGGTTAAAATTAACTCGTATAACTCATCCGTTAATTTTCTTAGTTTGAGTCTTTCTGTTTCTAGGTATTCAAAGTTCATGTTCAATAGCGCTTAGGTTAATTAAATGGATGCAAAGGTAAGCTATTACAGCTTTGGTTTGATGATTAATTTTACAATGAAAAAGCCTGTGCTATTTGGAGATATTTGAATTGAGCCATAGTCTAAATCAGACTTTGTTTAACACAAATCCATGAATTGTTACAAGTAATACTTGCCCTTATCGGGAAGGATTTGATGTTTATGTAGTGCTTTTTTATTAGTTTTTTGCCGTTATCGGCAATAAATATGTGTTTTAAAATATAATATTTGGGCTAATTTTGCCGATATCTGCAATTTTTAACCAAGTAGATGGACTATATTTCAGTAAATGAATTTTCGAAAAAACACGGAATTCCGGAGCGTACGGTGCGTAATTACTGTGCATCAGGAAAATTGAAAGGTGCTTTTCTTGTAGGTAAAACATGGAATATTCCTGCAGACGCAACACTTTCGTTAAAAAGTAGTGCTGTAAAACTAAGTAATAACCCATTGCTTCATTATTTAAAGGAGCAAAAGGAAATGAAGCTTAAAGGAGGTATTTATCACCGCACACAAATTGATTTAACCTACAACTCAAACCGAATTGAAGGCAGTAAACTAACGCACGAACAAACCCGATTTATATTTGAAACCAATACCATTGGAGCATTTAATCAAAGCGTTTTGGTTGATGATATTATTGAAACTTCAAACCACTTTAGGTGTATTGATTTGATTCTTGATAAGGCAGAAACTAAGCTAACCGAATCATTAATTAAAGAACTACATTTTATTTTAAAAACGGGTACTTCCGATAGTCGTAAAGATTGGTTTAATGTAGGCCATTATAAAAAATTACCCAATGAAGTTGGAGGAAAACCAACGTGTTTGCCTACTGAAGTTCCTGCAAAAATGAAATCTCTTTTAAAAGATTATCACCGCAAAAAGAAAAAAACGTTTCAAGACATTATTGATTTTCATTACAGATTTGAAATCATTCATCCTTTTCAGGATGGCAATGGGAGGGTAGGGCGTTTAATTTTGTTTAAAGAGTGTTTGGCCAACAGTATTGTTCCTTTTATTATTGATGATGATTTAAAATTATTTTATTACAAAGGATTACAAGAATGGCCGCGGGTAAAAGAATATCTTTTAGATACCTGCTTAACTGCCCAGGATAACTACAAAAAAGTGTTAACGTATTTTGAGATACCTTATAAGTAACAACGTAATTTTTTACTGTATCTCACTACTTATTCAAACTATAAATCTGCACTACGCCTTCTAATTTTCCTTTGGCATCAGCCACCAAAAGTGAAGTGATTTTATGGGTGTTCATCAGCTCTTCGGCTTCGGCCATCATCACTTTTTTGTTGATGGTGCGCGGCTTGGCAGTCATAATATCTTTAGCTGTTAGCGAAAATAATTTAGCAGTATGTTTATCCATAGCTCTGCGTAAATCGCCATCTGTTATTACACCACTTATTTTGTTTTTATCAACCACCACAGCCAAGCCCAAACGACCGCTGCTCATGGTATGTATTACTTGCTGTATGTTGTCGGTTGGTTTTATTACAGGTAAATTATCTTTAAACATGCAGCTTTCAACAGTAGTTAAAAGCTTTCTACCCAAACTTCCTCCGGGATGAAACTTCGCAAAATCTTCCGGTTTAAAATTTCGTGCTTTCATTAAAGCAACAGCCAAGGCATCGCCCATTGCCAATGTAGCAGTGGTTGATGAAGTTGGCGCCAACTCTAGTGGACAAGCCTCTTTGTATACTTTTACGTTTAAATGAAAATCGGAGTTTTTAGCAAGTGTTGATTGCGGATTACCGCTCATGCCAATTACTTTTATTTGAGCTGCTTTAATGTACGGAATGAGCTTTAATAACTCCTCTGTTTCGCCACTGTACGAAATAGCAACTACTACATCATCTTTTTTAAGCATGCCTAAGTCGCCATGAAAAGCCTCTACCGGATGCATAAACATACTTGGTGTGCCTGTACTGGCTAGTGTTGCCGATATTTTTGCGCCCACCAAACCCGATTTACCAACGCCTGTAATCACCAAACGACCTTTGCTTTTTAACACCGCATCAACTGCTTTGTTAAAGTTATTATCTAGCTGTTTGCTTAAATCAGCCAATGCTTTGGCTTCAATGGTAAATACCTCTTTGGCGTATTTTATATAATCTTTCATGTTATTTTTTAAATCTATAACTTATCTGCATTTGTTCAGAGGGTTTAATTATACTTGATATTTTTGAAGATTCCTTCAGTCACAATAAGTGTGTCCGTTTGGTTAGAATCAGGTCGTTTTAATTTACCGGAAAATGTTGCAGATATAATTTTTTTTGTAGTGTCCTGTTTATTTAGTGAAATTGTAAAATTAGAAGCTAGGAAGTGTGCTCTAATCAACCCAGACTTTGACTTATACAAATAGTTAATATTGGCATTATTTAAAGATGTATCACTAATAAATGTATAGTTTCCTAACGCAAATGTATTTAAAGAATCTCTCTTGAGATTTTTAAATAATGTAATTTCTAAATGATTAGAGTCTTTGTATGAAACAATCCGCATTCTCCAATCGTTACCAGACTTTATAATAAAAGCTATGGTAGAATCCGGATTGTATAATTCTCCATTTAGTTTTGCATTAAAATAGCTTAATGTATCAGGAATTTGTATTGTATCAGACTTTTGAATTTCATCCTTTTTACATGATGTAATAAGTGTAACTATCGAAATGATAATAATGAAGAGTTTAATTTTCATAAGTTAAGTTCATTAATTTGATAAAGTCGAAATTAGGTGATTTTTATTTAACTAATTACAAACTATAATTTCACCACTTTAAACTCTGTTCTTCTGTTTAGTTTTCGGCCTGCTTCGGTTTTGTTATCGGCTACAGGTTGCGTATCGCCATAACCTTTGTATGTTAAACGTGTGGCTTCAATACCATTACTGATTAAAAATTGCCAAACACTTTTAGCACGGTTATTACTCAACTCAAAGTTCTTTTGTTTAATGCCGGTGTTATCGGTGTGTCCGCCAAGCTCAATGGCCATGGTTGGGTTGTTTTTTAAAAATGCCACCAACTTATTTAACTCAACTTTCGATTCTTCTTTTAACTCAAATTTATCTACTTCAAAAAACACATTGTTCAACACCACTTTTTCTCCAGCCACCAAAGGTTTAAGCGGAATATCAATTAACAAAGGCTCGGTAGCGGTTTGGTTTTTTAAAGCAAAATTTTCGGAATGAAATAAATAACCTTCAGCACTTACGTTTAATGCATAATCTTTATTGCCTTGTAAACTCACCAAAAATGCTCCCGTTACTTTATTACTCTGCGATTCGATTACTGTTTTTCCGGTTGCAAGATCTATTAACTCAATACGTGCTTTTAATTTTTTAAGCGACTTTGCATCATACACATTACCTTTTACATAACCTGTTGCAATGGGCCGTGCTTGGTTGTACAATTCAAACTCATATAAATCTAATCCACCAAAACCACCTTCACGTTCTGAGGCAATGTAGGCATCAATACCATTTGCACCAATGGCCAAACAACGTTCGTCTTTATTGGTATTAATAGGGTAGCCCAAGTTGGTTGGTTTATCCCATTTACCCGATGCATTTTTACGGGTGTAAAAAATATCAACCCCACCTAAACCCGGATGGAAATCGCTGGTAAAATATAAGGTTGCATCATCTTTGGCTATAAAAGGTGTTTCTTCATTTCCGTTGGTATTAATCTCAGGACCAAGATTTACAGGTGGAGCCCAACGGCCTTTACTGTAGGTGCTTTGCCAAATATCCATGCCACCAAAACCACCCGGACGAGCACTTGCGAAATACAATGTTTTTCCATCAAACGAAACAGATGGTTGACTTTCCCAAGCACGCGTGTTAACCGGGAAACCTAAGTTACGCGGTTCTTTCCAATCCATTCCATCTAACGCACTAAAATAAATATCGCAGCTACCTTCGCCTTCGGGCCAATTACAACCGGTAAAAAATACATATTGACCATCACTGCTTATTGAAATGGTTCCTTCGTTACGCTCGCTATTAATTGGTTCACCCATGTTTCTGCTTTGGGTCCATGCATTGTTTTGATCTTTGGTGCTGATGTAAAAATCTTCGGTGCGGTTACTTTTTAAACGGGTGTAAATAAACACTTGTTTATCGGCACTTACTCCCGGAAAATATTCGTCTAAAGGCGAGTTAATACCCGGCCCCATGTTTTGCGGATTATACGGAACCGGATTTTTTACGGCAGTACTTCCAAATTGTGCAGTGATAAAAGCGCGCTCCACTTTATTGGCATCTATTTGTGTACCGCGTTTTTCCTTGTATAAGTTAAGGTTTGCTAGGGCTTTTTCGTATTGTCCGTTGCTGAGTTGTGCAGTTGCCAATTTAAAATATGGAATCTGAAAATCGGCATTTATGTTAATGGCTTTTTCGTATAACAATTCCGCTTCATTGTATTGTTCGTTGCTTTCTTTTACATCGGCAAGCAACATGTATGCATCAACAAACTTAGGGTCAATTTCAATGGCCTTATTTAATAACTCGGTGGCTTTTTTGCCATCGTACATGGTAAAAGCTTGTAATGCTTCGCCAAAAAGTTTGCTTGCTTTTTTGTTGTTGGTACCTGTAAAGGGTTGATTTTGTGCGT
>CAZRVA010000145.1:0-6697 GCA_964603255.1 uncultured Chitinophaga sp. | reverse complement strand
GGTATAGTTTGCCGAATCGCGCGCAATTAAAGCCCTTTCTTCTTTGGTTACACCTCTAAGTTGCTGGTTGCTATTGCCACAGCCTAACAAAAAAACGGTTAAGTGTGCCAATAAAATCCACGCCAAAAAATTAAAATTCATGGTACGAATTTAACACAACACACTCAACCGTTTGGTTAAATTATTTAAGTTGAATTATTTTTATTCGAATTTTGACACTATGCCTTTAACAGGCTCTTTTAACCAGGTTTAATAATTTCTAACTGTTTTTACTGACCAATTACCAATTTTTCTACATGCAACATCTGTCCACGTTGTATGGTCAAATAATAGGTCCCTTTGTTAACATTTGGTAAGTCTAAGTGCATGGTATCGGTGTATTTTCCTTCGTAAAGTTGTTTAATTAATTCTCCAGAAAGGTTACTTAAGCTTACTTTTACATTTCTGTTTTTGTTTGACTCTGGCATACTAATCGTTATGTGTTTTTGCGCAGGATTAGGATATACTTTAATGTTCCAAACATTGTTGTCGTCTATTTTTAAAGTAGAGGTATTCTTGGTTTTGGTTAACCATACCTCATAAACCGTATTGTTTGCGGTACTTTGTGTGCCGGTGTTAATCCAAAATATATTACGCTGAGAGCTGTTAATGCCACCCACAACATAACCTACCATAATGCTATCGCTGTTGTTGCTGTTTAATTTTAATACTTCGTTATGGTAACTAGCCAACTCATCACTCGGTATAAACTCTGATCCCGCACCCAAAAATCCGGGCATTTCTTCCGCAAAACGATGCTCTGTTAAATTGCCATTGGCATCACGTTTTACATAACTAATGGTTTTAACAAAAGGCACGCTATCGTTCTGTACAATTTGTCCGTTTTCGTTGGCATAAAACTGGCTAATACCGCCCATAAAAACGGTGTACATATTTTGATTTGCCGAATCGAAAATTGGAATATTGGCCGAATGGTATTGGCTTAAATATTGGTTGAATCCATTGTTTACCTGATGTCCTGAAGGTGATACATCAACCGTGTTTAACCATGGTAAATCCTGGTTGTATTGAAAAACGCCTGTCCATACCGTATACCATTCTTTGCCTGTTACATCAATATTGGGGGTGAAATTATAATCTCGTCTGTGTAGGTTGATTGAATCGGTAGCTGCAACGTAGCTGCTAATGTAAAATGTGTCGTTGGTGTTAACTACCGTAAACTTTCTAATTTGATTGGTGTAGGCTTGTGTAAAAGAGGTACCACCCATAGGGTTATATCGGCCATCAAACCTATTACCACAAACCAAATACAGCGTATCGTTTATCATACCTAAATGCCCACCGGTAACAGCCATATTTTCGCTACTTATTTGTTTAATATGGGGTAGGATAGAAGCTCCGTTATCAATAGCCTGTATTAAACCACTAACATTAATGGCACTCAGTTTATTGTGCGTAATATGGTTTGCCGCTGTGGCCGAGTAACCGTATCCACCGGCAATATACAAGGTGTTTTGGTGTTGATGAAACTCCATGTTGGTGCTTTGTAATTGCTCGGCAATTGGTGCGGGTAAAACATTTACAGATGCACTTTTAACTTCGTTGGTAAGTGTGTTTATCAGATAAATATTGGTGTTATTGCCTGATGCAGCAAAGGCTTGATTGGGTTGTCTGCGGTGCAGGCCATCAAGCCTACCGCCAATAATTAACCAATAATGGTTTTGTTTGGCCCATGCAAACGATTGCAATCCGGGTAAGTTAGTTAAAGTATGTGGCCTTACGCTAATGTTGTAATCGCCAATTTGTGCTATGCTGCTTAGTGACCAGAATAGTGTAATTAGTAAAGTAAGTTTTTTCATAAAAGAAATTGTTGGGTTTGTAATATGATTTCAAAAGTATAATTGAGGATAAACTATTCATGTAACATTTGTTACTTAGTGCATTTAAAAGTAAAGTAATTTTGGTTGATTTAATTTTATGGATACTGAATGCGTATTTACTTTTTATGTAAAACGAATGGAAGATTTAGCTATGAAAGGAAGTATTACGACACACGCACGCAACCCGAATCCTCGGATCGTGAACGGCTTCTATTGCCCGGTCGCGAAATGCGTTACGTGTAGCACCAGTAGGATCTAATGAGTCTAAATTTCTACCTTGTCCATCAAGCCCTATTAAAAACACAAAAGCATTGTTTTTACCCCAAAAAGGTAATACGGTACTTTGCCTACCACTACTTGTTGTTTGGTATAAGCCATTTTCGCTGTTAAGGGTGGGGCGGGATAAAATAGCATTGTCGTAAGCGGTTTTATAAGCTATTCTGACTGGGTTGTCATCACCCATTGGAGAGTTTGCTATATTTACTCGGATTCTGCTCAATGTTTCGATAAATGAAACTTGATTATGCCTGTCGAAAGTTGTATAAGGGTGTCCATAGCTCATTCCATCTACTTTGTGTCGCCCCCTGTATAACTCATTGTATCCCGTACATTCGTCTATTTGCGCCCAAACATTAGACCCAACTATTATTGTTAGTAGAGTAAGTACATTTTTCATAAAAATTAGTTTTGATTTTTAACAAAAATTATTGATTAAGAATATGAATTAGATTTAAACTTTAATTGTTAATTTTTATTTTACAACGAGGGAGTAGCTCTTTGAGGTTATTGCATCATCAATTAAAATTACTCCACTTGACTCATTTACATACCCTCTGATTGGCTTTGTCAAATCTCCATTAGAGTGTTCATAATAAACTCCATTATGTTTTACATTACCCACTATTAAATCGCCAACATATCTTATATAAGTATTATCACCAATTGTTGAAATGTTGTAACGAAAAGTATAGCCATTGTACATGAACTTTAAGTGTGGTTGTTGTCTAATATCCCCTTTTTTACTAAGTACTGTCAATATCTTGTCCGAACTATTTAGTGATATATAATTTACAGTCATCGTTTCATAATAATGCCAATCAGGGCAACCATCCGGGTTAGGGTTTCTGTTCATGTCTTCAATATACCAACTACTATCAATACGCTGTAAAGCAAATGTTAATGTATCGCCTGTGCTACTTGCAAAACTTATTGTATCAAAATTTGGGTTGTTAAAGTATGGTGTTTTACTTTTTTCTTCGGCTGTCAGGTGGTGGTAAGTATACTGTGCTGCGCATGGTGTGTTGTCTTTAATTTCGCAAGAAGAAAAAAGGAGTAAACAACAAGCTGTGTAAAATAATAAGTTTAGGTATAAGGTTTTCATATTTAGGGTATTGTTAAAGGCAAGATAGTAAATTAAGCGTGGTTTTTTAAAATCATATTAAGTCCATTATGTCTATCAAAAGTTGTATAAGGATGTCCATATGTCATTCCGTTTACGTTATGCCTGCCGCGGTAAAGCTCGTTATAGCCAGTACATTCGTCAATTTGGGCATGCGCATTTATACATGAAAACAAGATAATTAGAGTGAATAGCTTTTTCATTGTATTTATTTTTAATATTTAAAACAACTTTTATTGTATTAAAGCAAAGTCTAAATTTGATTGTTGATTTTTAATCCCTAAAAATCCTTGATTTTTATTTAGGTAACCCTTGATGTTTGTGTTTGACATTGCATTATGGTATTCATACAGGGCTTCATGATAGGTTTTATTTAGTATAGATATATCACCTACATAATATATATAATTGCTTAATCCGATTTCATCAATACCGTATAAGAATGAATACCCACTCAACAGAATTGTAATTGAAGTATGAGGGTAAGTTTGATTTTTCTTTGAAAGAATCGCGATGAATAAAGCATTAGTTGTCAGTTCTTTATACCTTACAGTCCTCGTTTCATAATAATGCCAATCAGGGCAACCATCCGGGTTAGGGTTTCTGTTCATGTCTTCAATATACCAACTACTATCAATACGCTGTAAAGCAAATGTTAATGTATCGCCTGTGCTACTTGCAAAACTTATTGTATCAAAATTTGGGTTGTTAAAGTATGGTGTTTTACTTTTTTCTTCGGCTGTCAGGTGGTGGTAAGTATACTGTGCTGCGCATGGTGTGTTGTCTTTAATTTCGCAAGAAGAAAAAAGGAGTAAACAACAAGCTGTGTAAAATAATAAGTTTAGGTATAGGGTTTTCATATTTAAGGTATTGTTAAAGGCAAGGTAGTAAATTAAATATGATTGTTTAAAATCATGTTAAGTTCATTATGCCTATCAAATGTAGTATAAGGATGACCATATGTCATTCCGTTTATCTTGTGACGACCTCGGTATAGTTCTTCGTAGCCCGTGCATTCGTCAATTTGGGCTTGCAAGATAATTAGGTTTAAGCAGGCTACCAGAGTAAAAATTATTCTTTTCATATTAGTAATGTGGTTAGGTTTATTTTTATTTTTTAATAACAAAGCGAATAGTTTTGGTTAAGTTCTTTGTCATCTAAAAAAATTAACCCAGCCGCTTTGTTCAAATATACCTTAACTTGTTCCTTATCGGGGTTATATACATAATGCACATCATGATACTCAATTCCATTTGTCGTATAGTTGCCTATATAGTCGATATAGTTTTTTTGGCCAAAGTCTATTAATGAGCATAAAAAGGCGTAGTTTGATAAATTGATTTGCAAATGAGGTGTAAGTCTATTTGCAGATTTGGCCTTAATTGCAACCTTAAATATAATATTACTTTTATTTGATTGATACTTTCCGGTTAGCGTTTCATAATAATGCCAATCAGGGCAACCATCCGGATTAGGGTTTCTGTTTTCGTCTTCAACATACCAAGAAGAATCTATTCCAATAAGATTAAACCTCACGGTGTCTTTATTGGGTGTGATAAATCTTAATGTGTCGAAATCAGGATTTGTAAAATATGGAACAGTCGTTTTTTCCCAATCTTTTAAGTAATGATATGTATACTGTGCTGCGCATGGTGTGTTGTCTTTAATTTCGCAAGAAGAAAAAAGGAGTAAACAACAAGCTGTGTAAAATAATAAGTTTAGGTATAGGGTTTTCATATTTAAGGTATTGTTAAAGGCAAGGTAGTAAATTAAATATGATTGTTTAAAATCATGTTAAGTTCAGAGTGTACTTATGATATTGATAGCACAATTGTTACTGAGTTTTTTGTAGTTTGAATAATACTTTTTAGACGAGGAGATGTTATGCTCAAGAATAGGCAGATAAATAGTTTTGTTTCGTGTCTTACCCGGCCTGCTAAATATAGCGCTTGGGGTTAGGTTGATTGCTGCTAAGATTAAGTAGTTATTAAATAAAAAACGCGTTGCAAATTCACTTGTAACGCGTTTTTTTTCTGTATGGTTTGATGCTAAAAATGATAATTAACAATAAAGTTAACTGTCGACATATCTACTTTGTTCATTACATATTTTTCGTTGTTGTAGGTTTCGCCAACCTTACCTTTGTATACATACAGCAATTGTAATTCTGTACCGTGAAAGTATTTAGGCATGCTGTAACGAATATCAATATTGGTTTGCCAGTATGATGGCAGTCCGTATTTGTTTAATGCAAAGTTTTTTACATCGGGCATTTTAAAATAGCCATAAGTGGCTTCAATCTTTAACCCTTTTTTTGCAAACTTTTTGGATAAGGTTCCGGTTATGGCATGCACATCACCAAAACCTTCGTTACGTTCTCTTGCCATAAAGGTAAAAAATGGATCTCGTCCCCACTCGCGTGGCATCAAGTATTGGCCATGTTTGGTAATTCTGTTGTAGTTACCCACAATAGATAATTGGTTGGGCAATGCAATACCTAATTTAGCTCCATACGTGTAAACCTCGTTGTTGGGCAACATGTAGCTGTATTGTTTTTCTGCATGTCCGCCATGGTTTAATGCTGTTTGATAAGAACCTTGAAGGCCTGTAATTAAAGTGTAATGGTTTGCAATTTTAAAATCGCCATTGTATTGCAACAAGGTGGTGTTAAACACATTCTCTACATAATTATTCCAGGCTTGTAGTTTTACATTTTTGTTTATGCTGTGGGTTATACCGGTAAAAATTATTCCATCACTTTTAATTCGTCCTTCATAGTTAGCTCGAGTTCCATCGGTTAATACACCCATCGGGTAAATGCCAATAGACTCTCCAACTCCATACCATTTAACAGTTCCTCTCGGTGATATTTTGTATAAATATCCTGCTTCAATGGTGGTGTTTTTTATCTCTTTAAATTCAATTGTTACACCTTCTGTTAAAGTTGGGCGCATTCTTCCATCTTGCGCATTTACATATGGCGTTTTGATGTGCTGTTTGCCAAACTTTACATTCGATTTTTTAAAACTGTATTTTAAATATAAGTCTTCTAATCGGTCTAAATCATGATGATTTTTTGGGTCTTTCATATCAAATAATCCAATTTCATAACGATTTAATGCACCTGTTTTAGGGTCAGCTAAAGATAAATCAGATGAGCCAATATTGTAAATGAAAAATCCACTCAACCCCAACTGGAATCCTTTTATTTTTCCGGTTTCGTAACCAATACCCATTCCTATAGCATTAGCAAAATAATCACTTAATCCGGCCTTGTTATCGGTGCCCATAAAAAAGTAACGGGCATGTCCGTAAAAAGTGCCACCACGTAAAATATGCTGTAACGTATTGGTGTCTTTTTCTGTTCGGTCTAATTCGGTATGATGAGGAGTTGATAATGGTTGTCCAACTGCAATCA
>CAZRVA010000144.1:4131-6745 GCA_964603255.1 uncultured Chitinophaga sp. | reverse complement strand
CGCTTACTGCTGCGCAAGGCAAGCCCATGTGGTGGGCAGCAATTACTTCTGGCACCGTGCTCATACCAACTACATCTGCGCCAATGTGTTTTAAATAACGATACTCTGCACGGGTTTCTAACATTGGCCCAGGAACAGAAGCATACACACCTTTGTGCAAAGTAATATCTAAATGTTTGGCTATGGCCTCCATTTTGGCATTGGTTGGTGCATGGTATGGCGCACTCATATCCGGAAAGCGAGGTCCTAAATCATCCAAGTTTTTGCCAATTAAGGGGTTAGATGGCTGTAGGTTAATATGGTCGTTAATTAACATTAAATCGCCTTTTTTCCAATTTAGGTTTAAGCAACCTGCTGCGTTTGATAACAATAAAAACTCAACCCCAAGCATTTTCATTACCCTAATGGGTAATACTATTTGTTGCATGCTGTAACCTTCGTAATAATGAAAGCGACCTTGCATGGCCAATACAGTTTTGTTGCCCATGGTACCGTAAATTAATTTACCACTATGACTTTCTACAGTTGATACCGGAAAATTGGGTATGCTTTGATAAGGGATTTCTTTAATAACGGTAATGTGTGATGCCAAGTGGCCTAATCCTGTGCCTAAAACAATACCAATTTGTGGTTGTGTAATGCCTTGTTGTTTCAGGTAATTGGCTGCTTGTATTATTTCTTCCATAAACTTTTGGTTTGATGTTAAGCAGCAAAGATGGAATGATATTACTGATTAGCAAATGATGTTTTTCAGTGAAATATGTTTTAATTTGGTTGTTTATTAAGTTCAAATAACAATGAATAAAGGCGTTGACAATTACCTGGCAGAAGGTTGTGGCAGGTGCAATTTGGTTGGAACTCCAAAATGTAAAGTATTTACTTGGCAACAAGAGTTGGTGTTGTTGCGCAGCATTATTTTAGACTGTGGCTTAACCGAGGAAGTAAAATGGAGTAACCCATGTTACACATACAATGATAAAAACGTTTTGATGTTGGGTGCATTTAAGGCTTATTGTTTTATTAGTTTTTTTAAAGGTGCGTTGCTTAACGACAAGAATAATATTTTAGATAAGGCCGGAGAAAACTCACAACATGGTAGGCTGATAAAGTTTACCAAAGACAGTGACATTGCGGCAATGGAGAAAACCATTAAACAATACATTAAGCAAGCAATTGAAATTGAAAAGGCCGGACTAAAAGTGGAAACAATACCTAATCCTGAGCCAATACCTGATGAATTTAAACAAGCCATGGACGAAAATCCCGAACTTAAAAGCGCATTTTTTGCTTTAACACCTGGCAGGCAACGCAGTTGGGTTTTACACTTTTCGTCAGCCAAACAAGCCCAAACCCGAATATCGCGCATTGAAAAATACACGCCAAAAATATTGCAAGGAAAAGGTTTTCACGATTAGTTGCTAACTTATCAAACCATATATTTAGTAACGTTATTACGTAAAAAGTTTTAACAAAAACCAAAGTGTTGCTATGTAAAACGGAGCTAACAACAGCGTTAATCCAAACAATACGGAATCGTAAAAAATATTGCCATTGGTAGCTTTTTGAGTGATAATTTGCATGGCTTTGTAATGCGGCCAAACCCAAAACAACAGCGAAAATTTAGCACTAAATATTTTAGTTATGTTTTGGTTTGAGGTGAGCCAATGTTCCTGCTTAAGCAAGCTTAAAACATCTTTTTGATTTGATTCCGCATGTTGCCAAGCATTAATAAGTTTAAGGTGTTCGGCACTTTGTTGTTGTATGTATGGGTTGATGTAAGCCAATTGTTGCAATTCTTGAACAATTCTGTTGTTAAACAATTGCACAAAATCTGCTGCGTTGGTTTTTGTAATAAAATCGGACTGATGCAGTGTTTTGCCGTAATTTATCAGAACAGATTTTCCTGCTCCTTTAAAGTGTTCGTAGGTTAAACCAACCGGAACAATGGTGGTGTTTTTTGCAGGCGAATTGCTTTTCCAAGCCCTGATTATAATGCGTGCTGCGCCCTTTTTTTGCTTGCGTAAATCCCAATTGTTTTCACTTATGCCTTCACCAAAAATTAAAACCATTTCGTTTCTGGTTAATGCATCATGAACCGCATCAAAAGTTTCAAAATTTTTATCTAGGTTTTCCTTTCCTTCGCTTATGCGGTATACGGGCAGCATGTTAAACGATCGGAATGCAGCAGCTAAAAACCTATTATTAAAGGCATCACCACGTGCTAAAAAGTGCATAGGTCTTTGGGCAAATACAGCAATTAACAGCGCATCCATAAACGAGCTTGGGTGATTTGATACCAACAAAACCGGTCCGGTTGCAGGTATTTGTTGCACATAGCTTACTATGGTTTTTCGGTAATAAAACCTAAAACCAAATCGAACCAATTTTTTTAACAGCGGGTAAATAATCATGAATAAATTTTTGCTGCCTGATGTTTTAGCAACAGTACTAAAAATATTTGTGCAAGCAATTGTGCCATCAAAGCACCATTAATTGGCCACAGCGGAATAAACTTAAAACAACACAAAAGTATAATGGCTATACCAAAGGCATTAACCAATAACACCTTGTTTTGTGCATTGGCCTTATAAAGCTTGTATACATCAAAAGCATA
>CAZRVA010000144.1:0-4031 GCA_964603255.1 uncultured Chitinophaga sp. | reverse complement strand
TTCGTTCATTACATACAAATCGGTTTTTAGTTGAAGGAGGGCAATTAAACCCATCAGTAAAAACGGAACAGAAACCCACAAATGTGAAAGTTCAATTCGTTTTAAACTCGATCCTTTTAACTTGCTAATTAAACTTGGCATTAGCCAGGTTACTCTGCCAACATGTGATAATAAAACCAACAATAAGGCTTCTTGAAACGATAAGTTATGATGCCAAAAGGTTAGGCCGAATAACAACAACACAAACGCTGCTGCTTCAGAACGCAAGGCTAACGAGAAGTTTTTTTCATAAATAATTACTGCTTCTAAAGCTTGTGCAATAAATCTTAATATAATCCAACCAGCAAGGTAAACTGAGGTTTGAAATGGATAATAAACCACAATTAAAAGTACTGTTGGTAATAATAAAATCAGCGCTCGTGTTAGGGTTGATTGTTGTAAATGCTGATTAATTTTTGAGGGTTGTTTGCTGAACTGCACCAGCAGGTAATCTTTATTTCCCCACGAAACAATGTGTGCAGCAATGTAATAAACCAATTGTAACGAAACCACCTGACCCCAATTGGTTGCGCCACTTTGTTTAATAACAAAAAAAGCAAGCACCTGATTAACCAAACCGGGCAATAGTTGGTATAAACTATTGCCCAGCACAGGAGTTATTTTATTAAATATTTTAGTTATTGGTACGTTGCTCATGGCTTTTAATATTTAGCCAGTTTTTGGATTACTCTTGCCCCATATTTCCTAATTCTTCCATAGTTCGTATGGTGTAATCGCTTGGTATTTCAAACATTTTGTCTTCCACCTTTTGTGTACTTACTTTGGTGGCAGAAATTTTTGCTTTAATTCCGCCCATGTTCATACTATATTCTAACATTAAGCCTTTAATTTTATCAAAGCCAGGTGCAGTGTTTGCTTGTCCTAATAAAGGTAAATCCGGAGTATAAAAGCATTCAACTGTTTCTGTTTTACCATCTAAAGTGTATGTTAGTTTGGCTTTTTTGCATTTATAACCTGCAATTACCTTGCTTTCGTTTATTTCTTCAACCTTTACATCTTTTATATTTGATTTTTCCTGCTGACTTTTCATTTCAGCTTCCGTTTGTTTAATGGCAGTTTTTTGCCCCATCATATCCATCAACAAATAAAATTCTTTCTTTTTGCTATTGCTGATGGTAATGGTGTTACCCATGCCACTGGGCATTTCGGTACGAGAACTCTCGTTTTTAAAGTACATGTTAATTTTTTTAGGAAGCATGGCTTCTGCTTGTTTCATTTCAGGTGATAAATCCAAAAAAGTAATATCAAACTCAATTAAACCTTCTTGAATTTTTTGTTGTGTTGTAAAAGAAAACAATAAACCACTTACAACGGTAAGCAGCAAAGTAATGGTAACGATTTTTTTCATTATAGTTTTTATTAATGCCGGCTTACCAGCTAAGTTTTTCTTTGTTTAAAAATGCAGCAATACCACGTTTGCAATCATCGGTTGCGCGGGCTTTTGCATTGGTTTGTGCAGCGTATTCTAATGCTTTATTTACGTCCATACTTTGCACATTGGCCAACATTTCTTTAACTAGTCCTAACGATTGTGACGAGGTTTGTTTACATAACTTTTGAGCGAATTTAAACACAGCATCTTCCAATTCTTCGGGTTCAACAATGTAATTGATTAAGCCATATTGTAATGCTTTGTCTGCTTTAAATACATCGCCTGTTAACAGCATTTCGCGCGCATTTTTTTCGGCAACTTTGCGTACTAAAAATACCATAACAATAGCAGGTACAAAACCAATTTTTACTTCAGTGTAACCAAAAGTACTTTCGGGAGTAGCAAAGCTAAAATCGCACACGCTTGCTAAGCCGCAACCACCAGCTAAAGCAGGTCCGTTTATTTGAGAGATAACAACTTTGCTGCTGTGGTAAATAAATTGAAACAACTCCATTAAATGGCGCGAGTCGGCCAGGTTTTCGTCAAATGTATTGGTTTGAAGTTGTTGTAAATAAGCCAAATCTGCACCGGCACAAAATGCTTCGCCACTGCCTTTAATCACAATTACTTTGCAATCTTTATCGGCTTCGGCATTCATAAAAGCGAGTTTAATTTCGCTTACCATTTCGTAGCTTAAGGCATTGCGTTTTTCGGGACGGTTCAGGGTAATATATCCAACCCTATCTTTTACTTCGTATTGTACTAAATTACTCATGCGCTACAATGATAACTGAAATGCGCCTGAATTCAGCACATCGTGTACCGGAATATTTTGTTGCAAACAATAAGTTTTTATTTTTTCGGCATGGTGTTTTTTAACACTTCCGCTTAGTAGCACTTGTTTGGCATTTATTTGTTTTAGCAATTCCAGTTTAAGTTTGTTTCTAACAATAAATACGTCAATATTTTGGGTTGATTCGGGATGTTGTTCGTCACCACTAATTAAAATGCGTTTGCCATTAAAGTTAATCAATTGCCATTGTTTGCTTATGCCCAAGGTATCTATTTGTTGTAATCCCAATTGCCAGATGTGTTGTTGTAAATGGAACCTGAATTTTTGTTTATCGTAACGCAGGTTATCGTCTAATAAAAGTTTTGATGTATTTCCATGTACTAATTGTATGGCGTTGCTTTGATTTACACCATATACCACCAACTTTTTTTGTTGATGTTGGGCGTAGGCATCAACCCCAAATAATACTACAAAATACAGTAAGGCCAATAAACTTACGCGCAGTAAATTTTTGTATTGATACATGAAATAAAAGATCAAACATAAAAACAATACGTACAACAATATGCTTTGAAAGATGCTTATTTGAAGTCCGTTTACGTACGCATAAGGCGTATCTTCTACTAACATCACCAGTTTGTTGGTAAACAAAATAGTGTACTTAATGGCTACCCCTAACCACGTTGCAAGTAAGGTTATTTTTGATACCACTAACAATACAATACACCCATATAAAATGCCCGTGGTAAGCGGAATAATAAGCAGGTTTGAAAACAAAAAACAATTGGGAAACTGATGAAAGTACAAAATGCCAATTGGGCTCGTTGCAATTTGTGCTGCAATAGATACGGTTGTAATTTTCCAAATTTGATCAGTAATCCAATTGGGTGCCACATACCATTTGTACATCATGGGTTGAATAAATACTATGCCTAAAACTGCCATATAGCTGAGCTGAAAACCAACGTTTGCCAGCATGTTTGCATCAACAATTAATAGTGTAAAACAGGATGAAGCCAGTGTGTTGTAAATATTACTCCTGCGCTCTAAAATTTGTGCAGTAATAATGAATGTAAACATTACCGTAGCACGCAAAATACTTGGCGATAAACCGCACAATGCCGAATATGCCCAAAGACAAACCACAATAATTAACCGTTTGGCAAGCAATAGTTTTTTGCTTTTATCCATAAACCAAAGCAGTTTACTAATAATTAAAAATATAATGCCCACGTGCATCCCTGAAACAGCCAATACATGCAGGGTTCCGGTGTTGGCATAAGCACTCATGGTTTCTTCATCAATCTCATCGTCAAAACCATATAACAAGGCTTGAGCAACACCAATTTCTGAAGGCGTTTTTACGTATGTGTGTAATACATTTCGGAAGTAGCGTTGTATGGCATAAACTGTTTTGTAAATAGGGTTTGCTTGGTTAATGTTGGTATAAACCAATTGTGTTTGTTTTAAGTAGGTTTGATGATGAATGTGGTTAAATGCCAAGTATCTTTTATAATCAAACTCGTATGGGTTTTTGGGTGGAGGAACTTCTCTAACATCATTGGCATTTAACAACAACACATCGCCATAATTTGGTAATGAATTTAGTTGGTTTTTACTGATGTAAATTAACACATTGCCTGTGGTGGTTTTTATTTGGTTTGATGTATCTGTACACTGCAAAACCTTTGCACGCATTTTATACGAGTGCGATTTTTGAATGGGCTCTTCATCAACCCTAACTAAATAAGATTTTGCATGTGGTACGTAACTAAAATGTGTGCCATGAAATAAGTTATTTTGATA
>CAZRVA010000143.1:0-6766 GCA_964603255.1 uncultured Chitinophaga sp. | reverse complement strand
GTTAAATGCTTTTAAAGCTTCTAATGCTTTTGTCAACTCTTCTATACCGAGGGTATGTTTACGTTTACCTATCCAAATAATGCAATCTTTCATTTGCTCGGTAGCGGTGTGCTTTTCAAATGATAAAATTACATCACTTGCCAGTGCATAATCTAGGTAAGCAACCTCTCCTTTTGCCGGTTGAAGGGCAGCATAATCTGTTTTTAAGTTTGGCAATGCAGCTAATAACGCCTCAGCGTTGGCAGCAGGTATGTGTGTAAAAAACACTGATAAATCGCCCATTTGACGAATAAAATCATCCCCACGAACGCGGCTGTAAAGATCCGTAACATCAAAATGGTATAAACTATCGTGTATGTAAAATGCTTTTGCAACTTTGTGCGAACCTAAAACTAAATATTTTTCCGTTCCGGTTTTAAAAGCAATCAACTCAACCTGGGCTTTATTTGTACTTTCAAAACCTCGTAATAATAACTTACTTTT
The DNA here is from genome assembly GCA_964603255.1 of uncultured Chitinophaga sp. GTDB lineage: Bacteria > Bacteroidota > Bacteroidia > UKL13-3 > UKL13-3 > UBA6183. The sequence goes on along the minus strand of CAZRVA010000143.1, from coordinate 6,283 downwards.
TGAAGTAGCCGATTTACCGGTTTGATGTGTTTCTACTACATTTTTCAAGTAGTAATCATATACGTTGGTTGTGCTAGAGCATGCTGTTAATAACGCAGCCGAAGCAATGATTCCAAACTTTAAAAAGGCTTTCATATCAGATTGATAATTTTAGTTTATAGTCAAATATACAAGTTTTGTGCGCAAGTGCAAGTGCGGCTATCAAAATTTATTACTCACCGTAGTACTCAACAAACTGACGCTCGGTTTCGTATAATTTAATGCAATGCAATTGTCCATCAGTAATGTGCGGCTCCAATTGCTCCCATATGGCCACTACCATATTTTCTATAGATGCCATTTTACCTTCCATAAAATCTACATCATGATTAATGTTGCGGTGATCTAATTTATCAACCACATAGGTATTAATTACATCACGTAATTTTTTTAAGTCCATAACCATTCCTGTTTCAGGATTGGCAACCCCTTTTATGGTTACGTACATGTCAAAATTATGACCATGGTAATATTTATTGGCACATTTACCAAAATATGCTTCATTTTCCGCCTCTGTCCAATTTGGATTATACAGCTTATGGGCTGCGTTAAAATGCACTTTACGAGTGATATAAACAGTTTTACTTTTTTGCATGATGCTTTAAAGAGGCGCAAATATACAAACCGCTGTTAATGATTGAAAAACATTTAAAGTAAAACAGTAAAATACTTAGGTTTTAGGCGCATATTCTCTATTTTTGGACACTATTCGCAAAAATTTATGATAATAATCACTGGAGCAGAGGGATTTATTGGCAGCTGTTTGGTTGCTACTTTAAACCAAGCCGGTTATAACGATTTAGTTTTAGTTGATGATTTTGGCATGCCGGTAAGAGAAGATAACCTTACAGGCAAAACCTTTTCCGCCAAAGTTAACCGCAAAGATTTAGCAACCTGGCTTGACGAGAATCATCGTTTGGTGCAATTTATTTTTCATATTGGCGCCCGCACCGATACCACAGAAACAGATGTTGCCATATTAAACGAACTAAACTTAGATTACACCAAAATGCTTTGGCAAAAATGTGTAGCTTATGGTCTGCCGCTGGTTTATGCATCATCGGCTGCAACTTATGGTGGCGGAGAGCATGGTTATGATGATGATGAAACGAAATTAGATTTATTGCAACCATTAAACCTTTACGGTCACTCTAAAAACGATTTTGATAAATGGGCAATTGCACAAGATAAAAAACCATACTTCTGGACTGGTTTAAAATTCTTTAATGTGTACGGACCTAATGAATACCACAAAGGCCGTATGGCTAGTGTAGTGCTTCATGCGTTTAACCAAATACAACAAACCGGTGAGGTAAAACTGTTTAAATCGCACAATCCCAACTACACAGATGGCGGACAGTTACGCGATTTTGTATACGTAAAAGATGTTACCGAAGTGTGTTTATTTTTAATGAACAACAGAAAAAATAGCGGCATTTACAATTTAGGAAGCGGAAAAGCCCGCACCTTTAAAAACTTAGTAGAAGCTATTTTTGTGGCGTTAGATAAAACTCCGAACATCACTTACATAGATACGCCAATTGACATACGCGACAAGTACCAATATTTTACTGAGGCTAACATGGACAAGCTAAAATCAATTGGTTACACGCAAAACTTTACTACCATGGAAGAAGGTGTTGCCGACTATGTAAAGAACTACCTTGTTGAACACAAAAGGATTTAACACAATTTGAAAAAAGGTATTAAGTTATACTGGCTATTGCTTATGGTTGGGTGCGTTGCACTTATTGGCCTTAGTATGTATGAGCAGCAGCAGATAAATAATACCAGTAACCAGTTACAATTAGGTTACGAAAAAACACAGCGCATTATTCGTGCTAAAGAGCTAGGCTTTGTTGAGCTGGTGCAAAGCGAATTGCTTACTGATACTGTTAATCTGCATCGAAATTGGAATAGTTTAACCAAATTGGTAAAATCAGAAAACACCAATTTGTTTATCACCCGAAACGATACATTAAAATATTGGAGTGATAATGAAATTGAGCTAAACGAAATAAAGTTTAAGGAAAACAGCTACCACAACTTTATTAAAGGACCTAATGGGTGGTATTTGATTTATAAGCAAAACCGAGGGACTTACACGTACGTGTTTACATATTTAGTTAAGCACAACTTTGCATACAAAAACCAACATTTACAAAATACATTTAACAAAGAATTTAATTTTTTAGAGGATGCAATTGTTGTAAATACGAAAATTAATGAAAAATATACCGATATATTTTCTATTGATGGCAAGTATTTGTTTTCGCTACAAATATTCGCACTAAAAGAAAGCACAGGAACATGGCTTTTCGTTGCTATGCTCATATTCTTGATGTTTTGCATATTGCTTGTTCATGTAATTGTTCGCTATTACATACGTATCTATCCTATACTAACAAGCATAGTATTTTTTGCAGTTTTTATTTGGATAAGATCGGTAAGTACATTGTATAACATACCGCACTTTATATATGATTTAAAATTATTTAGTGCGGGAATTTATGCTTCGTCATCTTGGTTTCCTTCATTGGGAGATTTACTAGTAGATTCTGTAATTATACTTTGGTACTTCATTTTACTCGAGAACAGAAAAAATCATGTAAGGGTTAAACATGCAAAAGGTAATATTTGGCCGGTTATTGGCTATGGCGTGTTGTGTATTTTTTCTGCCGACATGGTATTTAGTGCTATCAAAAGTTTAACACTCGATTCTCAAATTTCATTTGACATTACTCAAATATACTCGATTAACGTATTTACTTATTTCGCAATTGCTGTTTGTATTATTCAATTGTTGGTGGTTTACTTCATTAGCAGAAATTTTACCCGTGCCGTTAAAAAATACAACGGACAGCCAATATGGATATGGGTAGTTGCAGCAATCATATCACTTACCTATTTACTAATTGCCAATAAGGTTTTTGAACACGATATATTCAGGTATTGGTCGGTGTTGTTACTTACTGGAGCTTTTGTTACGTTCAAACTTTCTATCCCAAAACTCAACCGTTTTCAGCAATACTTTATCGTAATTGGCATTATTTCCAGCTACAGTGCTTTTATCATTTGGCATTGGCATAATGTACGAGAACGTGATAACCGCAAACTGTTTGCCGTTAAACAAATTTCTCAAAATGATATTACTAATGATTATTTTTTGAGAAGTATAGACCGTAAAATAAAACGTGACAATTACATTATTACCTATTTTGAAAGTCCGTTTATTATTAAATCTCAATTTGAAAAACGCATCAGACAACTATATTTTACAGGATATTTAAGCAAGTTTGATGTACAGTTATTGGACTACGATTCAGCTGGAAATCATTTTAAAGAACGCAATGACCTAAGCTATTATCAAGCTAATAAATTATACAACCAACAGCGACCTGAGTCGTTTGCAGAATCGTTCAGGTATATGCAAAACATTGGAGATATAAAAGGTTACATCGGTAAATTTGCTATTAGAGAAGGTCGTAAAAAAATTGGTTATCTTTTTATCATACTCAAACCAAAACTGATACAAAATGAAAATAGGTTTGACGAAATTTTGGTAGAAGGCAATACATCCAACCGAACCAAAAATAACGAATACTCATATGCTGTTTACAAAGATAAAAAACTGGTTTACCAAAGTGGCGATTACGCTTATAGCATTATTAATACCTGGGGTGAAACCGATAACGACTTTAAGTTTTTTAACGAAAATAATTATAGTCATTTATTATACACCGATACACAACCCTTAACTGTTGTGGTGAGTAAACCAGCTAATAATTTAAGTCAGGTAATTGGGTTATTCTCGTTTATTTTTACGTGCTGTACTGTGGTTTTAATTTTGGTGTTGGTGTTATTTATATTATTAAATGCACAAGTATTAAAACGTTCACGCATAACAAACAACAAAGTTTTCTCGTTTATACGCAATAGTTTATTAAAATTAATGATGATGGATGCGAATCAAATTATTTTGATTAGAACACGCATACAAACGTCAATTATTTTTATTGTTTTCACCACGCTTATTTTTAGTTCGTATTTCACCATTAGGTTTACTATTGATAAGTATAATCTTCGTCAAACAGATAGGTTGATGAAGAAGTTGCGCAATATTGTAATTAACGTAGAGAACGAGAAAATCACCAACTTAAACAGTAAAATTACAGAAGGCGAAACCGAGGCATTTATTAATCAGATTGCAGATTTTTACGACACGGATATTTCATTGTATGATACAAAAGGTGAAGTGATAGCATCAAGCATCATTAAACTGTATGATGAAAAAATTATTGGACCCAAAATGCATCCACATGCGTTTTTCCATTTAAACCATTTACGCGAATCGCAGTACAGCCAAAATGAGAAAATTGGCGATTTAACTTTTCAAGCAGCATACGCGCCAATATTTAATTCCCGTAACGAAGTTGTGGGTTATTTACAACTCCCCTACTTCAGCAAGCAAGTTGATTTATTGAGTGAAATTTCATCGGTGGTTATTGGTTTTATTAATCTTTACGTGTTACTATTTATAATCATTGTGGTAATTGCTTATTGGGTTTCCAGAAACATTTCGTACCCGTTAACCTTGATACAACAACGTTTATCTAGCACAACTTTAGGCCACAGCAACGAGCCTATATTGTGGCAACGAGATGATGAAATTGGTGAATTGGTAAAGCAGTACAACCGCATGATTAACGAGTTGGATGCCAGTGCCCGCAAACTTGCCGAAACAGAAAGACAAGGCGCATGGCGCGATATAGCCAGACAAATAGCACATGAAATAAAAAATCCGCTAACACCAATGAAATTAAGTGTACAGCATTTGCAACGTGCTTATGCCAACAACGATAATAATATTGGTGATAAAATTAACCGCACCACCAATTTGTTAATTGCGCAAATTGATGTGTTATCTGAATTGGCCAACGAGTTTTCTTCTTACGCTAAAATGCCTGCACCGAGCTACGAACACATTAATGTAAAAGCAGCATTATCGCAATTAGTAGATTTATACTCGCAGGGTAATGAACATAAAATTATTTTGCATTGTGCAGAAAACTTAAGTATTTCATTTGATGCAGGCTACTTTAACCGCATCGTATCAAACCTCATTAAAAATGCCATTCAAGCCATGCCCGAGGGTGAAATTGGAGAAATACAAATAGATGTAATTGACCACAATGAAAACATCAAAATTTTCGTTAAGGATAATGCATCAGGCATGACAGACGAACAAGCAAAAAATGTGTTTACCCCATATTTCAGTACAAAAATTACCGGTATGGGATTAGGCTTGCCTATTGTAAAAAACATGATTGAAAGCGGTGGCGGCAGCATTACCTTTACTACGAAACTTGGTGTTGGCACAGAGTTTTGTATTACCCTACCCAAACAACAGCATGAAGCATGATGAAACGCCTGTGGTTATGGGTAATTTTAGTGCTTTTTATTAAAGTAAGTAAAGCACAATACAGCGGAAGTTTCCGCAGTAAAACCATTACACTCACCACGGATAGTTTATTGATAGACACTGCTGTAATTGTTAAAGGCAGTGTACTTATTTTAGATGGTGATAAAGTGTTACAAGAAAATACACATTACACCATCAACTACTACAATGGTTATGCTAAGGTAATTCCAGAATTAAAAAACAAACCTCTACAGCTATCATACAAAACGCCCAACATAGATTTAAAACAAGTTTATAGTAACAAATCAAGAAGTTTACAAATTCCCGAAATCAAAGGAAATCGCTACGATTTAGGTTATGCACCAACAACAGGAGGCCGAATTGATTTATTTAAAAATGATGGTCTAAAATTAAACGGTTCAATTAGTCGTGGGTTAGGATTTGGCAACAACCAAGATATTGTGTTAAATGCAAATTTAAACTTACAAATGGCCGGACGATTAAATAATGATATTGATGTTTTGGCTGCCATTAGTGATGATAACAATCCAATTCAACCCGAGGGAAATACACAGCAATTACAAGACTTTGATAGGGTTTTTGTACAATTAGCCAAAGATAAAACCACATTAACAGTTGGAGATTTTGAAATGACAAGACCCAACGGTGCTTACTTTATGAACTACTATAAAAAATCAAGAGGAGCGCAGTTTAATACAACATTTAAAACGGGTAAAAAAGGGATGTTAACTGTTGGTGGTGATGGCGCTTTAAGCAGAGGTAGGTTTGCACGAAACATTATTAATGGTATTGAAGGAAACC
>CAZRVA010000142.1:0-6771 GCA_964603255.1 uncultured Chitinophaga sp. | reverse complement strand
AATTGATTTTGGTTGACCGATTTTGGGGTGAGTTGTAAAGCCAAATTTCTTACCGCAATTAAAACCGGGTTATCTAGCTGTGCCACCTTACCCAATTGCCAAGATTTATTTACAATATCATGCGTGCGTTTTAGCCTTCGTTTTTCAAACTGTTTAAATGCAGTTTCAGGATGATTGTTTTTGGCTAACTCATCCGCCAACACCACAGCATCTTCAATGCCCATACAAGCTCCTTGCCCCATATTTGGTGTGGTGGCATGAGCAGCATCCCCAATTAACACTACATTACCGTATGCATATTGGTTTATGGGCTCGTGGTCTATAATATCGTTCCAAATTACATGCTGTTTTTGTGTTTGGCTAAGTATAGTTGGTATGGGTTGATGGTAACCTTGAAAATGATTTTCTAAATCTGTTATCGAAAACTGTTTGTAACGTTCGCATTGTTCTTTGGCATTAACACAAGCAAACCAATAAATATAATCATCGGGTAAGGGAACAATCCCGAACCGTCCTTTTGCGCCCCAAGTTTCGGAAGCGCCATTTAATTTAACTCCGGTATGTTGCACCAAACCACGCCAACACGTGTAACCTGCATACCTTGGTTTGTTATGGCCAACGTACTTTTTGCGTGCAACCGAATGAATGCCATCCGCAGCTATCAAACCGGAAAACTGTTCATGTGTACCATCTTCAAAAGTTATTTTTACTTGGCTTTGCTCCTGCTCAATATCAACCATTTTTTTGTTTAACACCAGCTGATTGGGTTTTAAAAATGACAACAACACCTCATGTAAATCAGATCGTTTAATGGCAAAATTATCATCACCAAAAACAGTTTTTAATTGAGCACTATTGGTTGATGTAAGCACTTTACCTTTGTGATTTAGTATAGAGAGTTTCTCCAAAAAATGCCCTTTTGCAACCACACTATTTTTAACACCTAAAACTTCCAACGCTTTTATGGCATTTGCACTTAAGCTAATACCGGCACCAACTGCTTTAAGCTGAGGCGCGGCCTCATAAACAGTAACATCAAATCCTTTTTTATTTAAAGCAATGGCTGTAGTTAAACCTGCTATTCCTGCACCTGCAATGGCAATTTTCATGTTGTTAAGTTTTATGCCGCAAAGGTGTAGTTAAACTCATTTTACATATGTTAAAAAAATGGCTTATTGGTTTCCGCCACGTATGCGACTAATGCTTACTTGCGAGGTACCTAAATACGTGGCAATGTATTTTAACGGACAACGATTGGTTATTCCGGGATATTTGCGTTCTAACTCTTCGTAACGCTGGGCAACAGAATTAAATCGCATGCTCTCTATTCGTTCTTGCTCTTCTACAAGTCCGTAATAAGCTACTTTTCTTGCAGCTGTTTCTAAATCGTGGTGTTTAGCACAACATTTCTCAAAATCTTCAATGCTAAAAAAATAAACCTGCGCATCTTCTAGTAAGTGAATGGCTTTTTTGCTAGGTAATCCATTAAACACACTCGGAACCGTGCCAACAAATTGTCCATCAATTGCAAAATAATCAGACACCTCCTTACCTGCTCTTTTGTAATAAACACGCGCCAAACCTTTGGCTACAAAATACATGTGTGTAGCTTGTTTGTTAAATGCCAACAATTCTTTACCCTTACTGTATGTGCGGTACTCAATTATCGACTCAAAATCTGCTATTGTTTTGGGCGATAGTGGACTAATGTGGTTTAAAAACGCAACAATGGGGTTTGATGATTTTGTAATATTCATAGCCAAAACATGATACAGATGTCAAAAATAAATAGTAATTCGCAACAAAATTCGTTTCACCAAACATAGTACTTTCACTACTTTAATACATGGCAATAGTAAAACCTTTTAAAGCATTACGTCCTTCGCGCGATAAAGTGGCTCTGGTGTCTGCACCATCTTACGACTCGGGCAGCAGGGAAAAATCATATCAAGAACTACAAAATAACCCACATAGTTACTTGCATATTGTTAAGCCATACCTTCACTTTAAAAACGAAAAGAAAAATCCTGAAAAACATTTTCCGATTGGTTTAGATTACTTAGCCAAGTTTAAGCAAGAAGGTTGGTTTACAAAAGACGAGAACGACTCTTATTATATTTATCGTGTAATTAAAGGTAGTAACGCTTACACCGGAATTATTGCCGCAGCCAGTGTTGATGATTACAACAACAATATCATTTTAAAACACGAAAATACGCTTACCGAAAAACAAAATGAACTGGCTGATCATATCCGTTGGTTTAAACAGTTAGGCAACCCGGTTTTGTTAACTTACCAAGACTCCGAAAAAATTGATGTTTTGATGGAGCATTACATTGAAAACCATGTTCCGGAGTACAACTTCATTAGTGCCGACCAATTAAAGCACAACCTTTGGGTAGTTAATAAAAAGGAAGACATCGAAACCATACGTAAGGAGTTTGAAAAAATACCTTACTTATACATTGCCGATGGACATCATCGCAGTGCTGGTTCTTCTGCTTATTGCGATTATAAAAGAACTGCTGAACCTTTATACAACGGAGAAGAATTGTTTAATTTTTTTCCGGTGTGTTTAATTCCGGCATCAAAGCTTCACATATTTGAGTACCACCGTTTGGTTAAAGACGAGTTGGTAAACAAACCAGAATTTATGGAACTTGTGTCAGAATATTTCGAGGTAATACCAAGTGGTAATCTTCCGGTTCAACCCCTTAAACCACGCGAGTTTGGCTTGTACTTTAACCACACAGCTTATTTGCTAAAATTAAAACCTGAGTTTGCCTCAACCCTTGAAGGCATATTGGCTAATTTGGATGTGAGTATAGTTGAGGAGTTTTTGCTAAAACGAGTTTTTCAAATAAAAGACAGTAAAACCGATAAACGTTTATCTTTTTTGGATGGAAGTAAGGGTATTTTAACCTTACAAGAAACAATTGATAACAATGAGTTTGATTTGGCCATTACTTTATTTAAAACTTCTGTTGAAGAGGTTAAAGCTGTGGCAGAAAACAACTTGATTATGCCACCCAAATCAACTTGGATTGAACCTAAATTAAGAACCGGTTTAGTTATTTACGAAACAGAATAAGTTTAACATTGTAGTATTAACAAGGCATCAACCCAAAACACAATAACCGTTGCTTATGATGTTTATCAGACTATTGTTATTGTTAGAAAATGTTGGATAAAGGTTGATGCATTTGGCCTTAACTTTGTGAACTCAAACTAAAAAAGAATTTAAATTATTACCATGACAACAAATAACACCGAACACTTAGAGTGCTTAATTATCGGAAGCGGTCCTGCCGGCTACACTGCGGCTATTTACGCTGCTCGTGCTGATATGAAACCTGTAGTTTATGCGGGTATGCAACCGGGCGGGCAATTAACTATAACTACTGATGTAGAAAACTACCCGGGTTATCCTGATGGAATTATGGGTCCTGAAATGATGGAAAACTTCCGCAAACAAGCCGAGCGTTTAGGCGCTGATGTACGCAACGGAATGGTAACTGCTGTTGATTTCAGCGGCAAACCACCATACAAAGTTATTGTTGACGAAACCAAGGAAATTATTGCCGATACCGTTATTATCTCCACAGGTGCATCAGCCAAATGGTTGGGTATACCAAGCGAAGAAAAATTAAACGGATACGGTGTATCTGCTTGTGCTGTTTGCGATGGTTTCTTCTTTAGAGGTAAAGATGTTGCAATTGTTGGTGCCGGTGACACTGCATGCGAAGAAGCAAGTTACCTTGCAAAAATTTGCAACAAGGTATACATGATTGTGCGCAGAGATGAGTTCCGTGCATCAAAGGCCATGCAACACCGTGTAATGAATACACCAAACATTGAAGTTTTATTTAACAGCGAAACCGATGAAATTTTAGGTGATAAAAAAGTAGAAGGTGTTCGTGTTAAAAACAATGTAACCGGAGAAAAAACAGAATATGTAATTCAAGGTTTTTTTGTGGCCATTGGTCATAAACCAAACACCGATGTGTTTAAACCTTATATTGACATGGACGAAACCGGGTACATTAAAACCATTCCGGGTAGCAGCAAAACAAATGTTGAAGGCGTATTTGCTTGTGGTGATGCACAAGATAAAATTTACCGCCAAGCAGTTACTGCAGCAGGTTCAGGTTGTATGGCAGCATTAGATGCCGAGCGTTATTTGGCTGCTAAACATGCGCCAGCAGAAGCTTAATTAACTACCATGAATTGGAATAAACTAGAGCAAATTGAGCAGTTGGTTGATATAGATGTTCAATCGCACCAAGCGCCTGTGGTGGTATTTAAACATAGCACCCGTTGTAGCATCAGTTCGGCAGCATTGGCGCGTTTAGAGCGCAGTTGGAACGAAACCGAAATGAGTGAAGTGCAAACCTATTATTTAGATTTAATTGCACACCGCACCACATCAAATGCCGTTGCCGACCATTACGAAGTTGAACACCAATCGCCACAGGTTTTAGTAATTAAAAAAGGGGATTGTATTTACAACGAATCGCACATGGGCATTGATTATGATGAGTTGAAACAAGTGGTGTTGAAATAAAACTTTAAAAGCCTCGATTGAAAAATCGGGGCTTTTTTTTATCTATTATACCTTGGTTTCAGTAGATGTTGTGATTAAGCAGTAATCTGATATTTAAGGTTATTTTCTACACAGCGTTAAGATTACAACAACAAAAAGTATGTTCCATTTGAAAATCCTTTTAGAACAAAAGTTGCTCTCCTTTTGGGTTGGCACCCAAACCGCCTTCACTTTTTTCTTGATAAAAAAGTAAACAAAAAATCAAGGCTTACGACAATTTTACAACAATCTACTGAGTACGTTTTTTCCACGCAATCCAAGCCACTGCGTTTCTGGATTGCTTACAATGGCCAATGCACTAACGTCCTCATTGATTGTTAAGTAAAATTCTCTTAGGCCAGTAGAATCCTTCATGCATTATTTAATATAAAAGCGTTTCTTATTTATGTCTATTTAGTTTTATAACAAACTGGTAAGCTCTTATATGTTCTGTTTTTTTTGATGTGTAGCATTAAACAAAAATGCAACTGAAGATGCATCTGCCAAAGCCAGCGAGTTTTTAGTAAAACAATTTGGGTTGATTAAAAACTAAATCCAACTAACTTATAAAAAAATCCCGAGGCCAACACCTCGGGATTTTTTCGTTTTGATACTTTGTAATAATACTAAACTTGCTATTAGTTTAAGTATACTGCTTTGCAAAAACATCCACTGAACTGTCATACTATCAGGAACGAGGAGGTAAAGTATAAAACCTAAATTATAGTTTGCTTAATCCAAAATTTTAATCATATTTGTCATACAAACCTTAATCTCTTTTACTATGAAAACTGCACCCCGCCAATATTTTTAATTCCCATCCTTCATTATACCAACCCATATAGTCAAACCAATTTGACTGTGTAAATTTACCTTACTATTCCTTGTTGGGAATTATACCAGAGTGATTTTTTAGTAACAACCTATAAAACAAAACTAAGTTCGAAACAATGAATGCAGAAAGCTTATTACTTAATTTGATTGACAAAAAAGACAGAAGTAGTCAGGTTAACACCATAGCTGAATTTATTTTAGATGCTATGAACAAAAAAAAACCAGAGGATGCAATTGCGGGATCTGAAATATTTAATTACTACGAGGAGTTATGTGCTCAAAACACCAGTCTTCCCATAATCCCTCAAAACACCTTTATACTTTATCTATCAAGATTAGCAGACTCAGAAAAGTCAAAACTGAATTGTCAAGGAAAAAAACAAGGCTATTATATTGACCTTTTATTCGAGGAGATTGAGGAAACTGTAAAAGAACAAAACAAGCACATTTCAGAAGAAAGTATTGATGAAGGACATAAAGATCACTTACTAGAAAAAGACACATATCCGTTTTTAGAAAATTGGCTCTTTCAGTATGACAATGAAAGGGTCGCAGACATTTCCTCGTCCAGAAGTCAAGGTAAATGGGCTAATCCAGATTTAGTCGGTATAAAAACTGATAATCTGTTTGGTGCAACGGACGTTGAAATAACTACTATAGAAGCAAAAATCACTTTTGAAAATTGGGAGCAATGGATTTTTGAAGCAATAGCCCATACAGTCTTTTCTAATCGCTCCTATTTTGCATTCGTGCATTCAGACTCTCATATAAATAAACTACCCAATGACATCAAACATTATGCGGAAATATTTAAAATTGGAGTTCTCATTATTGCCGTTAGCGCAGATGACTTTATAAAAGTTCAAAAGAAGGAGCCATTCAAACTATCAAATGACAACCATCGCATACTTGAATACGTACCCGCTCCCTATAATGTACCACACTTGAAATTCAAAAAGCGCTTCCTTTCAGGTTTAGGTATCAATGAACCTAAACAGTTATACCAATTTGGAAAGGTACTTGACAAATAACATCTACTTGTAACATTAGGATTAAACCTTATAATAGATTAAATACTAGTTTTTAACAGCTAGCTCTATTATAATCCGAACAATCAAGTAAATATTAAGTCTCATAAAGTTTAAATTCATCACTTTAAAAAAATATAACCAACATGGACTCATCAAAACTCCAAAACATCTTAATTGACTTAACAACTGGTAATGAGGATAAAATAACTGAAATCCTTAATCTGTTGACAAGTAATATATCTTCAAATCAATCGAATGAAATTTCAGAAAATATGCGAAATTTAAAAAGCTATTTTTCAAATTCGATTTCTAATAGATATAATG
>CAZRVA010000141.1:0-6878 GCA_964603255.1 uncultured Chitinophaga sp. | reverse complement strand
AAAAGTAAACAAAAAATCAAGGCTTACGACAATTTTACAACAATCTACTGAGTCCGTTTTTTCCGCGCAATCCAAGCCACTGCGTTTCTGGTTTTAAATCCCGAACGCAGCTTCGGGGATTGCTTACTCTGGCCATTACACAAACGTTCTCATTGATTGTTAAGTAAAATTCTCGTAGGCCGATAGAATCCTTCCTACATTGTAGGATAAAAAGGCATTTCAAATTAAATGTTTTGAGAGCGATATTACCAGCAAGCAAGTTTGTGGCCATGTTGATAAAAATTTGAATATAAAAGGCTAGTCCAATCAAGCCACTTTAAAGTTTTTATAATAATGTGTGGTAATGTATCTTCGCCCTTCAATTTATGGCAGCTCAAAAACCAACATTACCTAAAGGAACCCGCGATTTCGGTCCGGCTGATGTACAAAAACGCAAATACATTTTAAACACCATTGAAACGGTATTTAAAAAATATGGCTTTATGCCACTAGAAACACCCACCATGGAAAACCTTTCAACCCTGGAAGGCAAATATGGCGAGGAAGGGGATAAGCTGTTGTTTAGAATTTTAGATTCGGGCGATTATTTAAAATCGTTAAAGGAACATAATGATAAAATATTAGCAGATGAAAGTCAGGATGCCACCTTTGCTCCATCCTTCTCGGGTAAGTTAATTGATTTGGATGCGAAAGCTGCAACAAAATTTATTGCAGAAAAAGGTTTACGTTACGATTTAACTGTGCCATTTGCGCGTTATGTGGTGATGCATAGAAATGAAATTACTTTTCCGTTTAAGCGTTACCAAATGCAACCGGTTTGGAGAGCGGATAGGCCGCAAAAAGGCCGCTACCGCGAGTTTTGGCAGTGTGATGCAGATGTGGTAGGAAGCGATAGTTTATTAAATGAGTTGGATTTGATTCAAATTTATGATGAAGCGTTTACTCAACTTGGCATAAAAAACTACGAGATAAAAATTAATAACCGCAAAGTATTGGCAGGCATTGCAGAGGTTGTAAAATCAATTGATGTGATGAATAACATTGCGGTAGCTATTGATAAGTTGGATAAAATTGGTGAAGAAGGTGTAAGAAAAGAGTTGGTAGAACAGGGTTTTTCTGAAAGCGAGTTAAACAAGTTGTTCGATATCATTACCATAAAAGGCGAGAACAAAGAAATTTTAAATCAGTTAAAAGGTAAGTTACAATCATCGCAAGAAGGTTTAAAAGGAATTGAGGAGTTGGCGTTTATCCTTACATCAAACCCTAACCCAAATATTAACCTTACTCTAGATTTTAGTTTAGCACGTGGTTTGAGTTACTACACCGGTTGTATTTTCGAAGTAGTATCGAACGATGGTACTTTAAAAAGCAGCATTGGTGGCGGTGGCCGATACGATAACTTAACAGGTATTTTTGGTTTACCAAATGTATCAGGAGTTGGTATAAGTTTTGGTTTGGATAGGATTTATGATGTGATGGAAGAACTAAAACTTTTCCCCGAACAACTCAGGGCTACATCAACCCAAGTATTGTTTTGCCACTTTGATGAAGCTACACAACTATACTGTTTGCCAGCGTTAAAAGCATTACGCGATGCAGGAATTGCGGCTGAAGTATTTGCGGATAATAAAAAGTTAGGCAAACAATTAGATTATGCAAATGCGTTACAAATACCATTTGCAGCTATAGCCGGTGAAACAGAAATGCAACAACAGGTGTTTACTGTTAAGAATTTAATTACAGGCCAACAACAAACATGCACCACACAAGCGTTAATAAGTTTGGTGGGGCAATAATTACTGCTCCTGCAATTGGAGTAATACAACATGAAATTTGAATCGATTAATCCGTTTACGGAAGAAAAACTTGCGCAGTTTGATTTTATAAGTGATGAGGCATTAACTATTGCCTTATCAAAGGCTGATGAAGCGCAAAAGCAGTGGCGTAAGGTAAACGTATCAGCACGTGTAGCTTTCTTTAATAAACTAGCTGAGTTAATTAAGGAAAAACACGAAGAGTTGGCATTATTGGCCACATTAGAAATGGGTAAACCATTGGCCGAAGCTAAACTTGAGGTGTTAAAATGCGCAAGAGGTTGCGAGTATTATGCAGCCAACGCATCAGCGCTGCTTCAACCCAAAATAAGTGTAGCAGAAACAGGTAAAACTGTACACCAATTATACGAACCCTTAGGTGTGGTGATGGGCGTTTTTCCATGGAATTTTCCTTACTGGCAAATATTACGTAGTGCTATTCCTATTGTTATTTCGGGTAATGCCATATTGGTAAAACCTGCGCCAAATGTGCCTCAATGCAGCTTGGCTATTCAACAAATTATTGATGAGTGTGGCTTGCCAAATGGTTTAATTCAGGTAGTATTCGCTACCGAGCAGCAAGTGGCCAATTGCCTTGCCGACTCAAGAATAAAAGCGGCAACTTTAACCGGAAGTGATAAAGCGGGAAGTGCGGTGGCAAGTACTGCTGCCAAGTATATTAAAAAATCGGTGTTAGAATTAGGTGGTAGTGATCCATTTATTGTAATGGATGATGCTGATTTGGACGAAACGTTGAAGCAGGCCATTACAGCTCGTTTTCAAAACAACGGACAAAGTTGTATTGCTGCCAAACGTTTTATTTTACACGAAAAAATTGCTGATGAGTTTTTAGCTAAACTAACTGTTAAAGTAGCCAATTTAAGTTGTGGCAATCCAATGGATGAGGCAACAAATATTGGTCCATTGGCACGCAAAGATTTACGTGATAAATTAGCCGTACAAGTTGCACAATCTGTAAACAACGGAGCGGTAATACACTACCAACAAACCAATTTCCCCGATAACGGATACTTTTATCCGCCAACTATTTTAACACACATCAACCCAAATTGTGATGCGTATTACCAAGAGTTGTTTGGCCCGGTAGTATGTGTATATGTGGTAAAAGACGATGCGGCTGCTATTAATTTAGCAAATGCCACCGAGTACGGTTTGGGAGCAAGTGTTTGGAGTAAAAGTTTAGATAGGGCAATTGCCATTGCAAATGAGGTAGAAAGCGGACAGGTATTTATAAACGAAATGGTTAAGTCTCAGCCTTCTCATCCATTTGGTGGAGTTAAAAAATCTGGTTTTGGACGTGAGTTAGGTGAGTATGGATTGCATGAATTTTGCAACATCAAAACCTTGTGGATTTAGGCGATTTAATAAAATAGTTTGCTGTTTAATAAAATGTGCTACCTTTGTGCGGTAAAACATTAAGCGAATTGAGAAGAATTTTAGCTATAGATGATGACCCCATAAATAGACAACTGTTAGAGATATACCTAGCCAACGATTTTGAGTATAAAGTGGTAAATAATGCGAAGCAAGCCATTGATGCTTTAAACAAAGCCGAGTTTGATTTAATTGTAACAGATATAAATTTAGAAGGGGCCGAAGACGGAATTTGGTTAGCCAGATATATTAAAGCTGCGCCCAAATACGAGCACATTCCAGTAATTGCATTTACAGCCCATTTAATTAGTTATTTAGGCCGGGATAATTTTAAAGATGCCTTCGATTACATCATAGAAAAGCCGGTAATGAAAAAGCAATTTGTGGCTAAGTTAAATGAGATATTGAGCACATTAGAACTAAAATAAAAAGCGATGAATGTATGTTCATCGCTTTTTGTTTTAAAGGTGTTTTAACTTTATTGCTTACCGGTATTAAAACCAATGGTGCGTTTTTCTGTAACGGCACTGTAATCAATTTTAAACTCTTCTACATCTTCAAAAGTTAACTCCTGAATCATGTCTATGGTTCTTTGTTCGGTTTCTACTTTGGCCAATCGTAAGTGTTGATTTTTGATGGCTTCTTCTACAACCTTGCGTACACTGCGCGCATTACCAAAATATTGGTTGCGTGTTTTGTATTGAAACTCTAGGTATGCTTTTAAATGCTCGCGAGCTTGTTCGTTTGGTTTAATGCTGTTGCTGTTTAACATGCGTAAGGCAATTTCATAAAGTTGCTCGGCATTGTAATCATCAAAAAATAAGGTCCTATCAAAACGTGAGCTTAAGCCCGGATTCGATTCTAAGAAACGTTTCATGTTATCAGTATAACCAGCAACAATAACTACAAACTCACCACGCTCATCTTCCATACGTTTTAAAATGGCTTCAATGGCTTCTTTTCCGAAATCATTTTCGCCACCTTCACTTAATGCGTATGCCTCATCAACAAATAAAACACCGCCCATGGCTTTGTTAATTACCTCGTTGGTTTTAAGAGCAGTTTGACCCACATATCCGCCAACTAAAGCTTGCCTATCGCACTCCACTAAGTTACCACGCTCTAATATGCCCAAAGCCTTATAAATTTGCGCTAACAAACGCGCAACGGTGGTTTTACCTGTTCCGGGGTTGCCTGTAAACACAGCATGTAACGAAAAACTCTGGCGAATGTCTTTTCCAATTTCTTTGTAGAAACGAACCAACTTCACCAGTTCATCAATTTCAGTTTTTACTGCACCTAAGCCAATCATGCTGTGCAAAGTTGCCAGTGCCGAGCGTAACAATTCTTCATCAACCGGAATGTCGGCAATACTGCGTGTTTTAGGAGCAAATATTTTACCTATATCTTCTGCATGTATGGTTGATAAATCTTCTTTAGTTAACGATGCCGGATTTTCGTTTAACATGATACGTAAGCCCATGTTCATTTTTGCATCATCAATCAGTTTGTTTACATAACGTGCGTTACCAAAAGTTTTATCCCTATCGCGATAAGCATCAACCAACTTTTTGTACATAAAATCTCTGGCCTCAGCATTTAAAACTACCGCTCTTTTTTGCGAGGTATAATCGGTAATTTTCATCAACTCTTGTGGCGTATAATCAGGGAAATCGTAGTACATGCTAAAACGAGATTTTAGTCCCGGGTTTGATTCCATAAAACTATTCATCTCATCAGGATAACCCGCAACAATAATGGCCAAATCACCATCACCATCACTCATTTCTTTCAGTAATATTTCTATTGATTCTTTACCAAAATCTTTCGAGTCGTCATTTTTGCGTGCAAGCGCATAAGCTTCGTCAATAAATAAAATTCCGCCTTTTGCTTTCTTGATTATATCCTTGGTTTTGGGTGCAGTTTGACCGATGTATTCGGCTACCAAATCACTTCTGTCAACCTCTACTACATGTCCTTTTGTAAGCAAACCTAACTCTTGATATATCTTACCTAACATTTTAGCTACAGTAGTTTTGCCCGTTCCGGGATTACCGGTAAACACCGCATGCAAGTTTATTTTATCGTTATCTTCAAACCCTTTTTCTTTTCTAAGTTTAATAAAGTTAAGGTAAGTGGTATACTCTTTTACTTTCTTTTTTATACTGTCTAAACCAATTAACGCATCCAATTCGTGCAATACACTTTCTACTTTACTATCGCTTGGTACGCTACTTTTTTCTGAAGCTTGTTTTAGTTTGTATTTGGGTTGAATAGTAGAAACAATCGGAGTGTCATCATAAATAAATTCGTTACCAACCTCAAAAGGAATACTGGCAATTATTTTATCCATAAACACCACATCAACCGAATACACATCGTTACCCCAAGTGCCTTTTAAATCGCTACCCCAGCCAATACTACACTCAAACTCATTTTCTCTTCCACCAACTTCAATTAATTTTTCTATTCTTCCTTTAAGCTGACCACTGTGTGTTTTAAAATTAAAAAACATTTCACATTGCCAAGCTTCGTTACTTTTTGCCAAATTTTCGCAAGTAAGTTCAACCCACACATAGCGTGTTTCGGTTTCGCTAAATGCACGTAGATACTTACGATCTTTTTTAACCACGTTGCTATCCGGGCCTTCGTAAAGTTTTATTTCTTTAAGGTTAAAGTAAGGGTTAACAGTATCGCTTACAATACCTTGATCCTCTATGTAAAAGCGGGTTTCGGCAATTAATACATTATCAATCCATGCTTCCCAACGATAAATGCCTTTTTTCCAATAAACGCCCGGAGTTTTTACACCCCAACCCTCACGCACATACACAATGTTTTCGTCTTTGCGAATGGTTCTATCTGCAGTAAGGTTGCATATTTCAATGTTGTCATTATGATGTACGCATTTTAAATTCATACGCACATCCCAATCTTTCTCGTCAAATAGTTTATTAAAAAAAGACAGTTCGCAGTATATAAAGGTGCACTCTGCCTCATCATACACTTGGCGGTATTTCTTCTCGTTGTTGGCAAGCCATTCTGTAGAGCCAAATATTTTTAGGTCTCTAAATTTGTAGTTAACCGGATTTTCCTTTGCCATAATAGTGCAGTTTAATGTGTAACGTAAACAGGTTGGTTATTCTTACCACCAACCCAAAGTCATTGTTTGTTTTTTAATTGTTAGGCATTTCTTGTACCAACTTTGTACAATAGATTAAATAAAACAAGTGTAAAGTTGTATGTGTTTTATAAACGCCAAATAATCAAATCAATATATTTAACACAAAATGGCAATAAAAACGGGGCAGAATAATATATGATAATTTTTGACAAAATATTTGGTAGTTATTGGGTAGATGCATACTTTTGCCACTCCTAAAAAATTAGGAGGCCCGGAGAGGTGGGTGAGTGGCTGAAACCACCGGTTTGCTAAACCGACATACGATGTAAGTCGTATCGAGGGTTCGAATCCCTCCCTCTCCGCAAGCTTGTCCAAATTAAGTTAGCATAATATTTGGAAAAACATTGCAGAAGTTTACTTTTGCACCGCGTTTAGGTAGCGTTACAACAAAGCCAAAACGTTTTCGGGGTGTAGCGTAGCCCGGTATCGCGCCACATTTGGGATGTGGAGGTCGTAGGTTCGAATCCTGCCACCCCGACCAAAAC
>CAZRVA010000140.1:0-6958 GCA_964603255.1 uncultured Chitinophaga sp. | reverse complement strand
GTATGGATGTTACACACAGCACCCAAAAGCCCGGAGGTATGGGTGGCAAAAGTGGTGGTAACCGCGAATATGCAGTTTATTTGGCTAGTGCTGCTGCAGCTGTTGGGGTTGATGGTTTCTTTTTTGAAGTACACGAAAATCCGGATGAGGCACTAAGTGATGGACCAAACATGATTGCGCTGAAAGATTTTAAACAACTGTTATTAGATAGTGTAGTGAAATACAAAACAGGTTTGAAATAATACTTTTAGTAAACTGATTAAAAAACGACTACCTAAAAAGTAGTCGTTTTTTATTTAACTGTCTTATATTCGTTAAATGAAACAACTATTAAACCTTAAACAAATTGCTGCAATTGTATTGTTGGCGGGAGCCACATCATGTGCAGAAAACAAAACACCATCAACCCAAAGCGAAAACACCGAGGTTACTGTTTTCGGACAATTATCTGATGACACAATTGCTTATCAACCAGAAAGAATTTTTGAACGATTGATTACTGAAAAGGATTTCAGCACCATGGTTGTTGGCAAAGTAAAAGCATGTAGTAAGGATACCGGCAACTGGTTAACATTGGATGCTGATAGCGCTGAACTATTGGTTGAAGTGAAGGACAATGCGTTTGTTTTACCAACAAATCTTGAGGGTAAGCACGTTTCTGTTCACGGTAAAGCCAACATTATTTATGGTGAAAATGGCGAACTTAAAGCAAAAATTACTGCAACCGGAATAGAGTTAATCAAATTGCATGAGTAATTAATCTCAACAACACATGATATAAAATTAAAAAGCCGGATAATTTTCATTTCCGGCTTTTCTGTTTCAACTGCTACATAAAGGTAGAAGTCTCTTCGTTACATAGTGGTCTTTCAAATTTATGTGAAAAATCTAAAAAACCAAATAATCAGCGTATTACCTATTTAAATATGACGAATACATCCAAACTAACTTCTCTTGTTCACGGATGTAATCACTCATTAATGCCCCTGTACCTTCGTCATTGGCATCTTCGCTTAAGGCTAATAATTTACGCTCAATAACCAATAAAGTAGTAAATGCCTCAAGCACATGTGCAACAGCCTTTTTACCATCACCCACATTTTTCAGTTCTTTTACCTGAGCCATTTTTAAATAATCGCTAAACGCATGAACTGGCGTGTAACCTAAGGTTAAAATACGTTCGGCAATTTCATCTACTTTCAATACCAAGTCGTTATAAAGTTCTTCAAATTTCAAATGCAATTCAAAAAACTTTTCGCCTTTAATATTCCAATGAAAACCGCGTGCATTCATGTAAAACACTTGATAATTAGCCAACAAAACATTTAAATCATCAGCTAACTTTTTCGATTTTTTGGTATTTAAACCAATGTGATTCAATTCTTTTTTCATGTTCAGTATGTATTAATTGTGTCAGATATTTTTAGAGGTTGGTATTCAAATTTTATAACAGTAATATTGCACTCGCATTTACAGCTATGCATCCTACTACAGAGCAAACAAAAGATAAACCATTGGAGTGCCCGGTACCACATCCGCAGCGCAAAAGCTTTATGGCTGTGCTTAAGCGTATGGGTTGGATGGGGTTCTTTTTCTTCCTTATCAAAGGTTTACTTTGGTTAATAGTTCCATATTTGGTAGCAAAAGGTTTTTTGAAATAACCTGTACAAAGTAGGCTCTAAATAACCTTAAATAATAAAACATTAGTCATTTATTACTTTTGGTGATGATGCGATTAATCTCAACTCATCAAACCAAAACAAAAAAGGCCGCCCTTGTGTGGACAGCCCTCAATACTTCTTATTAGTGATTTTTCTATTTCTTTTTGAGTGTTACCATGATGTAAACAGGTAAATGGTCGCTATAACCATTGGTGTATTTTTCGCCAATAAACGTACGTAACGGAGCACCTTTGTATTTGCCTTCTGCCTCTACCATCCATGGTTGTTTGTAAATGGTAGCCGAGCTTTTATCGTAACAAATACTACCCGTACAGTTGGTAATGCTGCTGCTCATTACTATTTGATCTAACATGCTAAAATGACCTCTGTAATAATGCGAACCTTCGTTGTTCTGTTTTAACTCATACATTGCATTAAACAAATTACCGTTATTTAAATCATACTCGTTTCCTTTGGCACGTAACACACTATCCATGCTGCTGTTGGTTGGTTCATCGTTAAAATCACCCATAATAACAATATTTTCTTGTGGGTTTATTTGGTACAAACTATCACAAATACCTCTTAACACTTGTGCAGCAGCAATACGTTTAGGCTCACTGGCTTCTTCGCCACCAATGCGCGATGGAAAATGATTAACCAATACCACCAACTGCGACTTATTTTTAGCTTCTAATCTCACCAATAAAATATCGCGTGTTTTGGTGTTGGGTAATGGAACAGCAACCGCTTTGCTATGAATCAATTTAAATGATCCGGTTTTAAACAACAAGCCGTTATCAATGCTGCGCTCATCCGGACCTTCAATGTGTACCGTTTGGTATTTGGCTTTTTTCAATTGTTTATCAGCAGCAATGTCCTTTAGTACCACATCATTTTCAACCTCACACATACCTATAATATCAGGTGCTTGATTTTCATTCATGCCCGAAATTACTTTGGCCATGTTGTTAATTTTATTCATGTACTTCTCGGTATTCCAAACCTTTTTGGCCGAAGGCAAAAACTCGTTGTCGTTTTTGTTTGGATCATCAATGGTATCAAACAAATTTTCTTGGTTGTAAAATGCAATGCATAACTTTTGCTGGGCAAAGCTGCTGTGGCCAATAAATAAGGCCGAAAGGATAAATACTATTCTGAACATAATTTTAAAATGCTGGCAAACATAATACCTCATAGTTATTTTAAGGTGTATTTTTTGTAAACATTTACCCCAAATTATGCAGAATTTGATGAGGGTTGCACGGGCCATTCTGCATTAGTTGGGGTTAACCCCGATTTAGAAAATTTTGAACTTAGTATATTATAACTACTTAAACCCTTGATTTTCTTACATCGATTTTTCTTTTGAGTCATCAAAGAAAAATTTGGGATTACTTCACTAAATCAATTGATACATTTTGTTGTTTATTGTAAAACTGTTTCTTTAATTTTACGCTATGCTTGGTCACCTTTTTCATAAATACACCCCTGCCCCACAAGGCAGTAAGTTTGACGAATTGTTGAAGTTGTTTTTACAACTGATGCAATACACCAATGGCGATGTTGCCGAAACATTGGATTGGATGAACGAGCTGGATAAGCAATACAAACTTACCGACAACAACTATGGCATGGGTAATTTTATTGAAGACCTCAAAAATAAAGGTTACATTAAAGATGATCCGGCAGAAGGGATAACAGTACCCACATCAAAAACCAATCAAAGCATCAGAAAAAATGCGTTAGACGAAATTTTTGGTAAACTAAAAAAAACACCTAAAGGCAACCACCAATCAACCAAAACAGGTATTGGCGATGAAGCTACAGCCGATACCAGAAAATACACCTTTGGCGATTTACCCGACCAAATTGATGTAACCAGCAGCATACAAAATGCACAAATTAATCATGGTATTGATGCTTTTCAACTTACTGAAAACGACCTTGAAGTAAGAGAAAAAGACCATAAAAGTCAGGCCAGCACCGTATTAATGATAGACATTAGCCACAGCATGATTTTATATGGCGAAGACCGCATTACTCCGGCTAAAAAAGTAGCCATGGCTTTGGCCGAATTAATTAAAACCCGTTACCCAAAAGATACTTTAGATATTATAGTTTTTGGTAATGATGCCTGGCCTATTGAAGTTAAAGATTTGCCTTATTTACAGGTTGGCCCATACCACACCAATACCTATGCAGGATTAGAATTGGCTATGGATATTTTACGCAGAAGAAAAAATGCCAACAAACAAATTTTTATGATTACCGATGGTAAACCTACTTGCCTAAAAGAAGGCGCAGGTTACTATAAAAACAGTTTTGGTTTAGACCGTAAAATCATCAACAAAACATTAAACCAAGCCGCACAATGCCGCAGGTTAGGCATAAGCATTACCACATTTATGATTGCCAGCGACCCTTATTTACAACAGTTTGTACAAGAGTTTACGCAAACCAATAATGGTAAAGCATTTTACAGCAGCTTAAATGGTTTGGGCGATTTTGTGTTTGAAGATTACGAACGCAACAGAAGAAAACGAGTTAAATAAAAATTTAAATTATGCCATATATCAAACAAAATAATCCATTTGTGGTACCTACTACCGATGGAAAATTAATTGAAGAACACTACGGATTAGCCAGCAGTGGCGATAAAGATTTTAGTATAGCCCATATGATTGCGCCTGCCGGTTGGAGCGAACCATACCAAACACCCATGTTTGATGAAGTAACCATTGTTTTTAAAGGTAAAAAAATGTTTGAAGTAGATGGTGAAGAAATTATACTGGAAGCCGGACAAACCATTTTGATAAAAAAAGGAACACGCGTGCGTTACTCCAATCCGTTTAACGAACCTTGCGAGTATTGGAGCTGCTGTGTGCCTGCATTTAGTATTGATACTGTAAATCGTGAAGAATAATACTTTAACTCCCTAACCTATGTTAAAAAAATCAATATTAGTTTTAGTGGCTTGTTGTGTGGTGATACCTGTTTTTAGCTGGGGATTTTTTGCACACAAACTCATTAACCGATTGGCCATTTTTACCTTGCCCGAATCGTTGTTTTTGTTTTATAAAACCAACATCGAATACATTACCGAGCATGCCGTAGATGCTGATATGCGCAGGTACAGCGACCCGGAAGAAGCTTGCCGACATTATATTGATTTAGATTATTATGAAGTAAGTGTACCCATTGATACCGTACCTAAATATTGGAAAGACGCGGTAGCCAAATACACCGAAGATACCTTAAAAGCATACGGCATTGTACCTTGGCATATTAACCTAATGAAATACAAATTAACCGAGGCATATAAAGCCAAAGACTTTGATCGTATTTTAAAAATATCGGCTGATATAGGACATTACATTGGCGATGCACATGTGCCATTACACTCCACAGAAAATTACAACGGACAAAAAACCAACCAGCATGGCATACACGGTTTTTGGGAGAGCCGCTTGCCCGAGTTGTTTAGTGATAAATATGATTTTTTTGTAGGACGAGCCAAGTACATTGATAACGTGCAAATGGCTGCTTGGGCCGCAAGCGAGGGCAGTTATGCTGCTAAAGACAGTGTGCTTGATTTTGAACGAAAACTAAACGCCACCTTTGGTAGCGACAGAAAATACAGCAACGAACAACGTGGCCAAGCCATGATAAAAGTATACTCGAAAGAATACAGCGAGGCTTACCACAACATGTTGGATAACCAAGTGGAACGCAGAATACGTGCATCTGTTTTAGCGGTGGGCAGCATTTGGTATACCGCTTGGGTTGATGCAGGACAACCCGATTTAACCAACCTGCAACAAATACCTAAAAAATTAACAGACGAAGAACGCAAAGCTTTAATTGCCGAACAACAAAAACTGCTGGAAGAAAAAAAGATGATTGGCCGACAGGAGAATTGAGTGGTGGTTGACTAGTTATTGGTTGATAGGTTGATTTGTTATGAGTTGATTGGCCGCAGGTGCAGAACGCAGCGTCTGCATTTGAGGTTTATGGTTCGGTGATTATCTTTCATTGTTTAAGTTTCTTCCCTACTTCAACATTCAACATTCAACATTCAACATTCAGTATTCATCATTCGATATTAGTTGATTTGTTCATAGGTTTCAGCCAATTCGAGTGCTTACAAACCGTTTGGTCTGTTGTGCCTCGAGTAAACGGGGTTTATGTAAAAGAAGTTAAGTGAAACGAAATCGATATTGAACTTAGCTTAAACCCAGTTATAATATCAAATAATTATTTTGAAATAACATAAATTACACGTATAATTGTTCATAAAAAAACACGTGCAATGACAACTAAACTTACGCTAACAATTGATGATTCGGTTATTACTGTTGCTAAAAAATATGCCAAGAATAACGGAAAAAGTCTTTCGGATATTGTAGAGAACTACCTAATGACTTTAACCGCAAAAGAAAGCAAAGAAGAAGAAGCAATATCTCCTAAAATTTTAAAATTAATGGGGACCATTAAATTACCCGAAGACTTTGATTACAAAAAGGAATTAACGAAAGGATTAGCAAAAAAATACAAGGTATGAAACATTTATTTCTTGATACAAATGTGCTCATCGATTTCCTTGCTGATCGAAAACCTTTTTCACTTGAGGCAGCCAAGCTTTTCAATTATTCATTTAAAAAGAAAGTAACTATTTATGTAGCCGCGGTTTCTTACAATAATATTTACTACATCCTCAGACAATCTTGTTCTCATTCCGAAACCATTAAAATACTTAGCCAACTTGAAGAATGGACTGAAACCATTGACGTATCCAAAGATGTAATAAAAAAGGCATTGGACTCGTCATTTAAAGATTTTGAAGATGCTATTCAATACAACTGTGCTAAAACATTAAATAAAATAGATTGCATTGTTACACGCGATACCAAAGATTTTAAATCAAGTTCAATACCAACCTTAACACCCAAAGAAGCACTTACAATGATTGAAAGTATTGAAAAATAACAAAATCTTTTTCAACATAATTTAGTGGTTTTACCTTATCAAGTGTGATGCTGTTAAAAAAACGCTGCCATGACCAATAATTTTATGACAACAGCCGTTAAGACATTTCTCGTTTTTGTTTTTACAACATTTTATTTTTGCGCTTTTGGACAATCAAAAGACAGTGTGACAATTCATAGCTTTTATAAATTTCAAAGTGACAAATTGGTAAAAGTAAAGCTTAAACCAGGACAAATGATTGACATCAGACTAAATGAATATGTTGACACAATAAAAGGTTGTGCTGTCAGGAAAGAATACTATACTGG
>CAZRVA010000139.1:0-7030 GCA_964603255.1 uncultured Chitinophaga sp. | reverse complement strand
TCGTTAGTCTTCGTAAATTTTTATTACTGCATCTGCATCGCCTTTTTTATAGCCACGGTACATACCTTCGCTGTTAAAAGGCAACTCAATATTCCCTGCTGTATCAATGGCTATCAAACCACCTTCTCCACCGAACTTTACCAGTTTATCTTTTACCACATAATCGCAAGCTTGCTTTAACGAGTATCCTTTGTATTCCATCAAACAACTGATATCATAAGCCACAACTGCACGT
This sequence comes from uncultured Chitinophaga sp., assembly GCA_964603255.1. Lineage (GTDB taxonomy): Bacteria > Bacteroidota > Bacteroidia > UKL13-3 > UKL13-3 > UBA6183. The sequence goes on along the minus strand of CAZRVA010000139.1, from coordinate 6,795 downwards.
ATAAAATACTCACCATGTCCGGTACAACTTACAGCACAAGTACTATTATTGGCATAAGTTCCGGCACCAATAATGGGGCTATCTCCTACCCTACCAAAACGTTTGTTGGTCATACCCCCTGTTGATGTTGCAGCAGCAATATTCCCGTTTTTATCTAAAGCAACTGCACCAACAGTTCCAAACTTTTTTCCTTCACCACTATTTACCGTGTGATCCAATTGGTAACCATCACTATCTTTTACTTCTTGCCATTGTTTGTATCTGCTTTCCTCATAAAAATATTCATCAGGCTGCATGGGTAATTGCATCAACTTGGCAAAGGTTTCCGCTTCATTGCCACATAAAAAAACATGTCCGCTTTTATCTTTTATTAACCGAGCCAAACCCACCGGATTTTGCACATTACTAATACCGCTTACTGCCCCTGCTTCAAGGGTTTTACCATCCATAATACTGGCATCCATTTCGTGTGTGCCTTTGTTAGTAAAAACTGCTCCTTTACCGGCATTAAACAATGGGAAATTTTCTAAGGCAATTACGGCTGCCTCCACCGCATCAATACTCGAACCGCCTGCTGTTAAAATTTTATGTCCTGCATCAATGGCTTCTTGCAAACCTTTAATGTACAAAGCTTCCTTTTCGGGCGTCATTAAACTGCGTAAAATCGTGCCTGCACCGCCATGCACTGCAATCCCAAAGTTATTATTCATGCCGCTAAAATAACTTAATTATTAAGTCTTTTACACCTCAAACAATAACCTTACTTTCGTGGTTAATTATATAGCTGCTTATTTGGGCTGATTTACTTTCATGGCAAAAACAAAAAAAAGCGAATCTGTTGATTCGATTAACGAAGAAGAATATATAGAAGTATTGGGCGCACGCGAACACAATTTAAAAAACATTGATGTTCGTATTCCGCGTAACAAACTGGTTACCATAACCGGATTAAGCGGCAGTGGAAAATCATCTTTAGCTTTTGATACCATTTTTGCCGAAGGCCAACGCAGGTACATGGAAAGTTTCAGTGCTTATGCACGCCAATTTATTGGTAACATGGAGCGCCCCGATGTAGACAAAATAAATGGCCTTTCTCCTGTAATTTCTATTGAGCAAAAAACGGTTAATAAAAACCCGCGTTCTACCGTTGGCACCATTACCGAAATTTACGACTTTATGCGTTTGCTTTATGCCAGAGCAGCTGATGCGTACAGTTATGTAAGTGGCGAAAAAATGGTAAAGATGACCGAAGAGCAAATTGTATCGGGCATTATACAGCAGTTCGAAGGAAATAAAATTGCCATTTTAGCTCCATTGGTTAAAGGAAGAAAAGGTCATTACCGCGAGTTATTTGAGCAGATACGTAAACAAGGCTTTACCAAAGTTAGGCTTGATGGTGAGGTGAAAGACATAACACCAAAAATGCAAGCCGACCGTTACAAAATTCATGATATTGAAGTATTGATTGATCGGGTTGATGCAAAAAAAGACAACCGATTTAGAATAAACGAAAGTGTTAAAAGTGCCCTTAAAATGGGTAAAGGCACTTTGGTACTTTTGGTTGGTGATGGTAAACAAGAGAAAGCTTATCACTTCAGTAAGTTTTTAATGGACCCTAAAAGTGGCATTAGTTATGATGAACCACAGCCAAACACATTCTCATTTAACTCACCTTATGGTGCATGCCCAAAATGCGATGGACTTGGTGTGGTAAGTGTGTTGGATGAAGACAATATTATACCTGATAAGAAACTGAGCATCAACAAAGGTGCAATAACACCGTTGGGTGAACCAAGAGAAAATTGGACCTTTATGCAATTGCGTGAGTTGGCAAAAAAATATAAGTTCAGTTTTGCTGATCCAATTGAAAAAATTAGTCGCGAAGCATTGGATGTTATTTTACACGGTAGCGATGAAACTTTGGTTATTCCTTATCAATACAACAGTGGGTATACCCAAAACTACACGGCAACCTGGGAAGGTTTAATTCCTTTTATTACGCGCCATTATCATGAAAAAAGTAGTGATGCTGTGGTGAAGTGGGCTGAAGAATTTATGACCATTGATGCCTGCCCTGAATGTGGTGGAGCAAGATTAAAAAAGGAATCATTACATTATAAAATTGGTGATAAAAACATAAGCGAACTTGCTGCTTTAGAAATTACAGCACTTGGCGAGTGGTTTGATAACATTGAAAAACACTTAGATAAAAAACAACAAACCATAGCTGCAGAAATTTTAAAAGAAATCAGAAATCGTATTAAGTTTTTATTGGGTGTTGGCATTGATTACCTCACGCTTAATTCACCTTCGCGTACATTAAGTGGTGGCGAAGCTCAGCGTATACGTTTGGCCACACAAATTGGCTCGCAACTGGTTGGTGTTTTATATATTTTAGATGAACCAAGCATTGGGCTTCATCAAAGAGATAATAACCGATTAATAAACTCGCTTAAAGAATTACGCGATGTTGGTAACAGTGTAATTGTGGTAGAGCACGACAAAGACATGATGGCCGAGAGTGATTATATTCTTGACATAGGCTATGGCGCAGGTGTGCATGGCGGACATATTGCAGCGCAAGGAAGCTGGGATGATATTTTAAAATCAGATTCTGTAACTGCGCAATACCTTAACGGAAAAAAGGAAATTGAAGTTCCTAAAAAACGTAGAAAAGGAAATGGTAAAACATTGTCGCTTAAAGGAGCAAGTGGTAACAACCTTAAAAATGTATCGGTAGATTTTCCTTTAGGTACATTTATAGCGGTTACAGGTGTTAGTGGCAGCGGAAAATCGACACTAATAAACGAAACATTGTATCCAATTTTACGTCAGCACTTTTACAACTCACACCAAAAACCTTTAGCTTATAAAAAAATCAGCGGACTTGAACATATTGATAAAGTAATTGATATTGATCAAAGCCCAATTGGAAGAACACCAAGAAGTAATCCGGCTACATATGTAGAAGTTTTTGCTGACATTAGAAACCTTTTTGCAAATTTACCTGAAGCTAAAATTAGAGGTTACAAGCCTGGAAGGTTTTCGTTTAATGTAAAAGGTGGAAGATGCGAAACTTGTCAAGGTGCAGGCATGCGTACCATAGAAATGAACTTCTTGCCTGATGTGTATGTTAAATGTGAAACCTGCAACGGTAAAAGGTACAACAGAGAAACCCTTGAAGTAAGGTACAAGGGAAAATCAATAAATGATGTGTTGGATATGAGTATTGAAGAGGCCGTGAAGTTCTTTGAAAATACACCACAAATACTCAGAAAAATTGAAGCACTTAACGATGTTGGTTTAGGTTACATTACATTAGGACAACAAAGCACAACCTTAAGTGGTGGTGAAGCACAACGTGTAAAATTAGCTACCGAACTAAGCAAGCGCGATACCGGAAATACTTTTTATATTTTAGATGAACCTACTACCGGACTTCATTTTGAAGATGTAAAAGTATTGTTGGATGTACTACAAAAATTAGTTGATAAAGGAAATACCGTTTTGGTAATTGAACACAACCTTGATATGGTTAAAGTTGCCGATTATATTATTGACATTGGACCAGAAGGTGGCAAATACGGAGGTGAGGTTTTATGTGCTGGCACACCCGAAGAAATCTGTAAAGAAAAACGAAGCCACACCGGAAAATTTCTTAAAAAAGAACTTTAAAAAACATAAAGTATCAAGGTGGTTTTTTATTCTGAAGTAAATGACTATTTTTGTCATGACTTATTTTGTATATCATGAAATCACTACTTAAAAATGCCAGAGAAAAAAAAGGCTTGATGACACGTGAAGTGGCTCAATTGCTTGGCATAGATCAAGCTTTGGTTAGCAAATTTGAAACCGGAGCGAGAAAACCAACGCGTGCGCAAATTGTAAAACTGGCCGAAATTCTTGATTTAAATACCGAAGAACTGCTAGTTGAGTGGCTTAAGGAAAAAATACTTTATGAAATTGGTGATGATGAATTAGCACTTAAAGCAATTATAGCTGCTGAAGAGCAAGTGAAATTCAAGGCTAGTCAAACAGCAAATTATGTAGCACCTAGAGGTTTAAAAACATTACTAAGCCAAATTGATAAACTAAAGAGAAAGCTAGATAAATTCAGGGCATTTGATAGCTACAGGATAGCACAAGCCCTTGAATTGGAGTATACCTTTGAAAGCAACAGAATAGAAGGAAACACGCTTACCCTTAAAGAAACAGATTTGGTTATTAACGAAGGTTTAACCATTAGCGGCAAAACCATGCGCGAACACTTGGAAGCTATTAACCATAAGGAAGCTATAGAATACGTTAAGCATTTAATTGATAAAAAATCGGAAGTAAATGAACGAGAGGTTTTATGTGTTCACAGTTTAATTCTTAGAGGTATTGATCAACAAAATGCTGGTAAATACAGAGGTGTTCAAGTGATGATTAAAGGAAGTGCGCACGTTCCACCTGCACCATATCTTGTTACGAAACAAATGGAAGAGTATTTTATATGGTATCAAACCAATAAAACAAAAATACATCCTGTAATTTTAGCTGCCGAAATGCACGAAAGGTTGGTTACCATACATCCATTTATTGATGGAAACGGCCGTACATCTAGGCTAATCATGAATTTAATTTTGTTAAAGCATGGTTACGTAATTGCTAATATAAAAGGTGATGCCACCAGCAGAATGGCCTACTACAACGCACTTGAAAAAGTACAAACTACAAATAGTAAAAATGATTTTTTATTGCTTGTGGCAGAGGCAGAACACGATGCCTTATTAAGATACCTTGATATTATTGGGAAATAAAACGGGAAGCAAATTGCTTCCCGTTTTTGTTAAAATCTTAAAATTAAATTGGCCAAAATATTGGTGCCTGCTTGTGGGTAATAATAGTTAAAGTCATATCGTTTGCCACCCGTAATGCCACTAAAGGTATATCCGTTTGGTTCGTATGCTTCATTAAAAATATTATTAACTAACACGCCAACTCTTATAGAATTGAAAAAATAAGTAACCGGCAATTCATAATTTAATCGGATATCATTTACCAAAAATGCATTTAACTTTCTGTTTGCATTCTCCGTATTGTCCAAGTATTGCTCGGATACATACTTGGTAATTAAATCAATTTGCATTTGTTTTAAAGGCGCGTATGATAAAACTGATGATGCAATCCAATCAGGAGAGAATCCAATTTTTTTATTGTTATGCACTTCAGAAACTTGTGTCCAATTATCCCAATCATCAACATATTCGGTAAATTGTTTTATTCGGTTTTGACTGAAAGTAGCAGTTGCTTGCCAACGAATTTTTTTAGTCAACTGCACACCACCAGCCAACTCAATACCGGCTCTGTAACTGCTTGATACGTTTACACGGTTGTATGCCCCCACATCATTTATTTGTCCGGTATTTACTAACTGATTCTTATAATCCATGTAGTAGGCATTTGCTTCTACACTAAATTTATTCATGCGTTTTCTAAAACCTAATTCATAGTTAAAAAACCTTTCTGATGTAGGTACATTATTTACCGGGGCTTGAATAATGTCTTTACGCTCTGGCTCGCGATTGGCAATACCAAAATATGCATAAATATTAGTTCGCTGATTAAATGCATAAGACAATCCCGCCTTTGGATTAAAAAAGAAATAATTCAAATTGAAATCGTAGGGATTATAGCTTGAACCATTTAAATCAACACCCTTTAAATCATAATTGATAGAACGAACTTGTAAATCAACAAAAGAACTGAGTTTATCAGTGAATTGATAATTTGCTTTACCATAAAAGTTCACTTCTTTTTTGGTTGAGTTACCATCATAAAAACGTGTACCTAAAAAACTATTACTTGCATACTGCGACCATACCAATTCGCCAAAGTGACGACCTTCATAAACATTAGCGCCACCACCAAATGTGGCTGTTAACTTATTTTTCTCGTATATAGCAGAAAACACCACACCATAAAAATCATTGTCTAACCAGCGTCTTCTTACAATGTCACTTCTTCTAACGGTATCACTACCAATAATTACATCATTAAGTTTATATTTTGATAAACGCTCACCCGGTTTAAACTCTTCATAATAACCACGTCCATAAGTATAGTGTGCACCAACATTCAACTTTAAATACTTATTGGGCAAGTAGGTATAAAACATCTGGTAATGGTCTTGTTGGTAGTTATCTACTTGGTTTTTATACGTAAATTCATTGTAAGTCCTGTTTCCTGATTTAAGCAAATGATCTAAGTCTGTTCCAAGCAAAGCAGCATACTCAATCATACCTGGAACGTCATTTCTTACACGTGGTTCAGGAATTCCATTCCACGCCTGGTATGTAACTTCCTTACCCGAGAATACATTTACCTTAAACAAACTTTTCTTGCCGTATCTACTTGCGCTGGTAAAAAATGATTTTAAATCAGATGAGGCTCTATCTATAAATCCATCAGAGTTTAATTTAGATAAACGCAAATCGAAAGCCCATCCATTATCTAACAAACCCGTTCCAAACTTTACGGTATGTTTTCTGGTGTTAAACGAACCAAATGAATTACTGATTTCAGCGAATGGTTTGTGTGACAATCCATCTGTTTGAATGTTGATACTTGCTCCAAAAGCAGCTGCACCATTTGTTGAAGTACCAACACCTCGCTGCACCTGAATGTTTTCTACAGATGATGCCAAATCTGGTGTATTTACCCAGAATGTTCCGTGCGATTCGGCATCGTTAACCGGTACACCATTTATGGTTACGTTTGTTCTTGTTGGATCAATACCACGAATACGAATAC
>CAZRVA010000138.1:0-7100 GCA_964603255.1 uncultured Chitinophaga sp. | reverse complement strand
AATACAGACGCTGCGGTCTGTACCTGCGGCCAATCAACTAATAACAAATCAACTACTCAACCATTAACCAATCACAAACTACTCAAATACCCGCATTAATAAACCTGCAATAACTTTGTGCATAGGTTTTTCGGTATCTAAACTTGGGTTTATTTCTGTTATTTCAAAACCTACCAAGTTAGGTAATGCTTTGAATGTGCGCAGTAGATGCGTAGCTTCATCCATGGTTAAGCCGTCTTCAACCGGTGTACCTGTACCAACACTTATGCTGCTATCTAAACTATCTACATCAAAACTTACATAAATATAATCGCAGTTTTGCAGGTGTTTAATTGATTGCAAGGCAACTTCTTCAATACCAATTTCTTTAATTTCTTGTGGCCTAAATGCCCTGATGTTTTCTTTTGCAATAATGGCCTCTTCTTCTTCCTCTGTGCTTCTTAAACCAATAAATACAATGTCTGTTCCTTCTATTTTTGGCGTAATGTTTCTTCTGCCAAGGCGTTTCAGGTTGTTCCACAGGTGTTTGGTTATTTCAAGTGGATTGTTTCTTCCCATTTCTCTGTGGTCGTCACCCATTAATGCAGCCAAAGGCATACCGTGTATATTGCCAGATGGAGTGGTGTAAGGACTGTGTAAATCAGCGTGGGCGTCAATCCAAATTACCCCAATACGTTGGTTGGCATAAAAATCTTTTACACCCGAAATTAATGCATTGGCATTGCTATGATCTCCGCTAAAAATAAATGGAATGTGGTTTAGTTGCAATGTTTCAACCACATTGTCACAAACCTTTTGCTGAAAACTATTGATAACTTCAATGTTTTTTCCGTGTGGAGTACTGGTTGCGTCTTTAAGCGGCTTTGGCACCAAACGGGTATAATTATAAACGTCTGTTTTTTCGAAGTTTAATGTTTTTAATTCGTCTATTAAAGCTTGCGGACCTGCTGCTGCACCTTGTTTTCCGGCTCCAAAATCACTTTCAACTGTTATTAACTTAAATCGCTCATCACGCATAAAATACCATAAATGGTGAGGTGCAAGTATAAATAAAATAAGGTAAACTAGCTTTCCCACTTGTCATAAAACAATAGTTTAACAAATATTTTTGTGTTGATTTGAAGGAAATTAATCGGCCCTGTTTTTATGCCTCAAAATACACAGTATGTACTTATGATTAAACCTGTGAGTTTCACTTTTAACACCGAAACTGCAGGAACCAACGCTTTTCAACGCAGCGATAAAGCCAATGCATCAAGCCAAAATTTGGCATTGGCAGAATTTAACGCATTGGTGCAAGTTTTAAAAGACAACGGCATACAAGTAATGGTGGTTGATGATACCGAACAACCTTTTACACCCGATAGTATTTTTCCGAACAATTGGTTTAGTACCCACGAAGATGGCACCATGGTAGTTTATCCACTTTATGCAACCAACAGGCGTGCAGAGCGCAGGGCAGACATTGCACAAATGATTAGTGACAGTTTTACCATGCATGATATTTTAGATTTAACACCTGCCGAAAACGAAGGGAAGTTTTTAGAGGGTACGGGTAGTATGGTGTTAGATCGTGATTTAAGAATTTGTTACGCTTGTCTTTCGCCACGCACCGATAAAAGTTTATTGGTTGAGTTCTGCAATAAAATGGGCTACGAGTTAATTGCTTTTCATGCATTTGATGAACAAAAACAGGCGATTTATCATACCAATGTGGTAATGAGTGTTGGGGATCATTTTATGGTTGTTTGTTTTGATAGTATTACTAACGAAGCGGAACGACACATCATTAAACAATCAACCTCAAAAGAAATTGTAGAGATTACGATGGAACAGCTTCACAACTTTGCCGGAAACATGTTGGAGTTGATGAATAAAAATGATGAACATATTTTAGTGATGAGCAGTAGGGCATATCAATCGTTAACAGCGCAGCAAATTACTCAATTGGAAAAATATGCACGCATCATTCATGCACCACTTACCACCATCGAAAACCTTGGCGGTGGAAGCGCACGTTGTATGATTGCGGAAATATTTTTGAGTAAGAAGAAGTAGAGAGAGTTTGTAGTTTGAGCAGGCAAGTTAAAAGAAACAACGTTCATAGAATATTACAATCCTAAAAGGGTTGAATATATATAGCCCCGAATGCAATTCGGGGATGATGATGTACACAAACGAATAAAACAAACGCGGCCGTGATTTCATCACGGCCGCGTTTGTCATGTTGTCTATCTTTGCAGTTGGCAGCAGTTAATCTATAATTTACTGTTCTAGTCTTTAATTTTTGTCATTTCAAGTTTGCCTGTTTCTTTATCCATGTTAAATATTATTTCTCGTTTTCCCGTTTTAAAGAATGGTATGAATTTTTCTCTTACAAAGGTGTAAACTACAGTAATATCGCTATTTGGTTTGATTTCTGAGACCTTTGCAACGGCATCCCAATTATCTGTTCTTGTCTTAATTTGTTGTGCTTTCCATAAATCTTTTTGCTCGATTGTCTCTGGTGATATTTCATATCTTGTCCAAGAATTATTGATGTCGCCAATAAATAAAAAGTCTTTATCTCTATCTCCACTTGTTTTTAAAATTATCCATTTGCCGAATCGAATAAGTTGTTCGTCAGAAGGTGGTTCTTGACCATAAAAACTGCCAAAGCCAATTGTGTAAATTTTGTCTAGTTTGTCAACATATGAATAATTTATATCGTAATTAAATGAATGAAAATCGTTGTAATGATGGATGTTACGAACTAAATAACCACCAATATTTTGTTGTAATGTGTCATGGTATTTTTCGTCTGTGAAAATACCTTCTCCACTGTTCTCACAAGAAAAAAGAGTAGAAATTATGAAGGTAAATGTGATAGCTATATTTAGTTTCATTGTTTTAGAAGTGCCATTATTTTGCTGATAAGGTCAACGTGCGAAAAAACACCATCACACTTTTCATGGTAAAACTATTGAATTTTATGGAACAAACAACGCTCTCAACTTGTGTAATCATTACTACAACCCTAAAAGGGTTGAATATGCATAGCCCCGAATGCAATTCGGGGTACACAAACGAATAAAAAAACGCGGCCGTGATTTCATCACGGCCGCGTTTGTCATGTTGTCTATCTTTTGCAATTAGTTCATTGCAGCATATTTTTTTATCTGCTCATCTAAAATGTACTCGTTTCCTTCAACGTAACCTTCATGTTTCCAAACAATATTGCCTTTTTTGTCTAACAAAATGGTGTAGGGTACATTGTTTACGTTTAGTGCACGTTTTAAATCTTCGTTTACATCAAGCAATACATCAAACTCCCATGCCTGTCCGTCTACGTAAGGTTTAACTTTTAGTACGTTTCTGGCATTATCTATAGAAACCGCAACTAATTGTACATTGTATTTCTCTTGCCAAGATTCTAATAAATTCTCATTAATGTTGGTTAACTCTTTTTTACAAGGTGTGCACCAAGTTGCCCAAAAATTAATTACTGTTATTTTACCGGTTTTGGCATAATCGGCAACGTTCTTATTTTTACCGTTAACATCTTTTAATGTAATGTTTGGTAAAGATTGAGGCGCTTGTGCAAATACTGATACAAACAGTATAAGTGATAGGACAAATAAGCTGCGTTTCATGATGATTTGAGTTTTAAATAATGCTGTAAATGTATGAAAAATCGTGATAAATAAAACATACATCGTGCCAAAGCAATGTTAACAACGATTTATGCCCTTTATCCTTAAAGCAAATATATTTGGTGCATCATATTATAAAATCCTAATTAGGTAAAACCATGATTAAAGTAGGTATATTTTTCGGAGGTTCATCGCGTGAGCGTGAGGTTAGTTTTGCGGGCGGACGTACCGTTTACGATAATTTAGATAAAAACCTGTTTGAGGCTGTTCCTATATTTGTGGATAGCTTTAATAATTTCATTCTCTTAAATTGGGAGTTTATATACAAAGGAAGCATTCGCGATTTTTATCCAACGGTTAGTGCCCTTAAAAATCAACAAAAACCATTGCAAATTTATGCCGAGAGTTTGCCTGATGCACACCGGGATAATGGCCGAAAAATGGCCGCTCAATTGGGTAAAATTATTAAACCGGAAGAACTAAACCAATACATGGATTTTGCCTTTTTGGCCCTGCATGGTATGTATGGCGAGGATGGTACCATACAAGGTTTGTTGGAGTGGTTTGATATTCCTTACACCGGATCTGGAATAATGCCAAGTGCCATTGGAATGCACAAAAAAACACAAAAAACCATGTTGCAACATGCCGGGTTTAATAGCCCTAAGTTTTTAGGCATTACCAAACAAACCTGGCAAACTGCCGATAGAAAAAAACTTTTAGTCGAGGTTAAAAAACAGGTGGGTATACCTTTTGTGGTTAAACCGGCAAATCAAGGCTCATCAGTTGGTGTAAGTGTAATTACCCAAAATAATATTGCCGATTTTGAACGTGCCGTTGATGCAACTTTTTTTATTCAAACACTTGAAAAAAATCAGTGGGTTGGTAAAAGCGAAGCTGATAAATTAGCTTTATTACAAAAAATGGCAGATGTGAAAGAAGGCATTTCTTTCCCGGTTTTAGCCAATGGTTCAATAGTATATAATCCTGATGAATTGTATGTTTTCTTGGATCATCATTTTGCAAAAAAATCAACCCTAAAAATAGAAAGCGTTTACAGCGAAACCGAATGTTTAATTGAAGGATTTATTAAAGGCAGAGAGTTTAGCTGTATTGTTATTAAGGATGAAAACGGAAAAGCAATTGCTTTGCCACCAACCGAAATTGTGAAAGGTACTGAGGTTTACGACTACCGCAGCAAGTATCTTCCGGGCTTGTCGCGCAAGGTTACACCAATTGATATTGCCGAAAAACAAATACAAAACATACGTAAAGAGTGTGTGCGTTTGTTCGAGTTTTTTAAGTTTAATACTTATGCGCGTATTGATGGATTTATCACCGCTAAAAACGAAATATTTTTAAACGATCCGAATACTACTTCGGGCATGATGCCTTCTTCGTTTTTCTTTCATCAAGCGGCTGAAATTGGATTAAACCCATCGCAGTTTCTAACTTATATTATTCGTACTTCGTTGGCCGAGAGGGTAGCGAACAGTCCTGTGCATTTCCATTACCAACAGTTGTTAAATACACTCGATAATGCCATCAAAACCAATAAAAAACAACAGCAACAAAAAAAGCGTGTGGCTGTGTTTATGGGTGGTTACAGTACCGAGCGCCACATTAGTGTAGAGAGCGGTCGTAATATTTACGAGAAGTTGGCATCAAGTAGCAAATACCAACCTTTCCCGGTTTTTGTTACGGGAAATGATCAGGCACATACGTTACATGTAATTCCTATTAACGTAATGCTTAAAGATAATGCAGATGATATTCGCGAGAAAGTGTTTCATTTTAAGCGTGCTGCCGTTGTAGAAAAAATTATTGTGGAGTGTAAGTCCATTATCGAAAAATATGGTAACTCACAAAATTTATTTGCACCCAAACAAATTACTTACAAGCAATTGGCTAAAATGGCTGATGCCGTGTTTATAGCCTTGCATGGCCGACCAGGAGAGGATGGAACCGTACAAAAGGAATTAAACAAATTGCGCATTCCTTACAATGGTTCTGGTGTTGAAAGTTCTCAAATTACCATCAATAAATTTGAAACCAACAAGCTGTTACGTGCCAATGGATTTAATGTGGCCGAGCACATGTTGGTGTATGATACCGATTGGAAAAAAGACAGCAAAAAGGTAATTGCTGCAATCGAAAAAATTGGTTACCCGCTTATTGCTAAACCGGCTGATGATGGTTGTAGCAGTGCCGTTAAAAAAATTAAAACCCGTGCCGAGTTGGTTAATTATGCCGAAGGTGTTTTTAGAAATACCATCAACATTACACCTGCATTGGCCAATAAATTAGGGTTGAAACCTAAGGAGGAATTTCCGAAAAAGAATTACTTTTTGGTTGAAGGTTTTATTGATAGAAACAATGCTGCTCACTTTTTAGAAATAACAGGAGGGATGCTTACCAGTTACGATGCAAAAGGTAAATTGGTGTACGAATCGTTTGAACCAAGTGAGGCATTGGCAGAAGGTGAAATTTTAAGTTTGGAAGAAAAGTTCTTGGCCGGACAAGGTCAGAATATTACTCCTGCACGATACCATAAAAACGAAAAAACTCGTTTGGCCATTAGCAAGCAAGTACAACAAGTGTTGGTTGAAGGTGCCAAGGTTTTAAATGTACAAGGTTATTGCCGAATAGATGCTTTTGTGCGCATTGATAAAAAGAATAAACCCGAAGTTGTGTTTATTGAAGTGAACTCTTTACCGGGCATGACTCCAGCAACGGCAATTTTTCATCAATGTGCTTTAAATGGTTATAAACCTTACGAGTTTATTGATGCTATTTTAGAATTTGGTGCAGCACGCACTGCTAAAGGTTTGTAAGACAAATGATACATTGTATAAGAACAGATTCAACCCATGCTGATTTTAAAAAACTGGTAACCGAACTGGATGCCGAATTACGGATTCGCGATGGCGATGAATCTGATTTCTACGAACAGTTTAATAAATCGGATTCTATAAAATATGCAGTGGTACTTTATTTAAATGATGTGGCTGTGGGTTGTGGTGCTTTGCGTCCTTATAAGGATGATGTAATAGAAGTAAAACGCATGTATGTTCCATTAGAACATCGTAGCAAAGGTTTGGCCACTGTGGTGTTAAAAGAATTGGAGAAATGGGCAATTGAATTGGGCTATTATCATTTGATTTTAGAAACCGGTATTCGTCAACCAGAGGCCATTAGGTTATACAACAAAAACGGTTACCACAGCATACCAAACTACGGACAATACGAAGGGGTGAGTAGCAGTGTTTGTTTTGAAAAACACTTGAAATAAACAAGCCCTGAAGGGGCGAAATCACTCTGTAAACAACGCTCATTGCACACAAAAAATAGTTTGCCTTACTATTTGAAAAATGTTCTTATTGTTTGTTTTGAAAAACACTTGTAACCATAAATAAATCAACAATATAATTGCACATAAAAAAACAGGCTGCCTCAATTGTTTGAAGC
>CAZRVA010000137.1:3271-7114 GCA_964603255.1 uncultured Chitinophaga sp. | reverse complement strand
AGAGTTAAGCAAGTTAGGTTTAGATGGTGAGCATCTTGAAGTTCACCTAAAACACATTAAAGACCTGCGTTACAACAAGCAACGTATAACAGGTTTTAAATGCATTGCACTTGGAGCTATGTTATGTTTGGCTGGTTGTTTACTTACTTTTTTTCATGATTACTCTGCTGTTTATGCCGGATTAACCTTGTATGGCATGACAGTATCAGGTACTTGTTTGGTGCTTGCCGGGTTGGCGTTGGTACTGGGCATATAAATTTTTACTTAGATAATACAACATTGCAGGTATAGAATATATTTGCAACATGAGCAGTGTTCGCATATTTGTTACAGGTGGCACATTCGATAAAGAATACAACGAATTAAACGGCCAACTTTTTTTTAAGGATACACATATTCAGGAAATATTAAAGCTTGGAAGATGTAAGGTTGACCTAAGTGTTAGAACACTTATGCTTGTTGATAGCCTTGAGATGACCGATACCGACCGAAGCATTATTGTAGAAAGTTGCAAGCGTGCAGATGAAGAACGTATTGTGATTACACATGGTACTGATACCATGACCACCACCGCAAAAGTTTTAGCAGAAAATATTACCGATAAAACCATCGTTATTACTGGAGCCATGATTCCATATAAATTTGGCTCTAGCGATGGATTATTTAACTTAGGCAGTGCATTGGCTTTTGCACAAACATTACCTCATGGTGTTTATGTGGCCATGAATGGCCGCTATTTTAATTGGAACAATGTGAAGAAAAATAGACAAACCGGTTTTTTTGAAGAGATTTAGTATACAGCCCCAAGTTATATGAAACAAATTATAGTTACTGTTTTAACCATATTCTTTATTACAACAACATCTTGTAAAAAAGAACCCGAACACTACATCAGGTTTAAAAACGAATACTTTGAAAAATTAAACGTTGTTAAATTAGATGAAGTAAGTTTTGGACCAATAGAACATGGTGTAACAACAGATTATAAATTTGTTTACGCAGGAACTTTTCCAATTACCATTGAGACTAAAAGTGGATTAAAAGGGCAAGGAACCGTAACTTTAAAAGATGGCGCACCAGGCAGAAATAACTGGTTGGTTATAGTAAACAGTAAAGGACAAGTTAGCAGTGTTGCTGAATAATACTGCAAAATAAAAGAGAAAATGAAAACAGCACTTATAACAGGTATTACCGGACAAGATGGAGCATATTTAGCCGAGTTTTTATTAAACAAAGGCTACATGGTGCATGGCATTAAACGCAGAAGTTCGTTGTTTAATACCGATAGAATAGATCACTTGTATCAAGACCCTCATGAAAAACAGTTGAGGCTAAAGTTGCATTATGGTGATTTAACAGATTCTACCAACTTAATACGCATTATACAAGAAACTCAACCTGATGAAATTTACAACTTGGCTGCCATGAGCCATGTGCAGGTAAGTTTTGAAGAGCCTGAATACACTGCAAATGCAGATGGCATTGGTACGTTAAGAATTTTAGAAGCATTGCGCATTTGTGGTTTAACCAATAAAACTAAAGTATATCAAGCATCAACATCAGAGTTGTATGGCTTGGTGCAAGCTGTACCGCAAAGCGAAACCACTCCATTTTATCCGCGTTCGCCTGATGCGGTAGCCAAAATGTATGCTTATTGGATTACGGTAAACTACCGCGAAGCTTATGGTATGTATGCTTGCAACGGTATTTTATTTAACCATGAAAGTCCTATACGTGGCGAAACTTTTGTTACCCGTAAAATCACACGTGCTGCTGCTAAAATAGTTTTAGGCATGCAGGACAAACTGTTTCTTGGTAACTTAAACGCACAACGCGATTGGGGTCATGCTAAAGATTACGTGGAAGCCATGTACTTAATTTTGCAGCAAGAAAAACCTGAAGATTACGTAATAGCAACTGGTGTAACTACAGCCGTGCGTGAGTTTGTTAAAATGAGTTTTGAAGATGTAGGAATTAAACTTGCATTTAAGGGCGAAAACGAAAACGAAATTGGATACGTAGAAGCAATTGATGAAGCACGTTTAAAAGATTTAGAAATTACCTCATGCAACTTAACTGTTGGACAAGAAATTGTAGCTGTAGACCCGCGCTACTTCCGCCCTACCGAGGTTGATTTATTAATTGGTGACCCAACAAAAGCTCAAACCAAATTAGGTTGGAAACCTAAATATGATTTACCTGCTTTGGTAAAAGATATGATGAAAGGCGATTTAAAATTAATGAAAAAAGAAAAGTACCTGAAAGACTCAGGATTTAAAACGCTTAATTATTTCGAATAAGTTTTGGGTTGAAACCAAATGGAAAAACACGAGAAAATATACATTGCCGGACACCGCGGAATGGTGGGTTCCGCCATGCATAGAAAATTATTAGCTGAAGGTTTTAACAACATTGTTGTGAGAACAAGTGCCGAGTTGGATTTAACCAACCAACAAGCCGTAGCCAGTTTTTTTGCGCAAGAAAAACCTGATTATGTTTTTTTAGCTGCTGCAAAAGTGGGTGGTATTGTTGCCAACAATACTTATCGTGCTGATTTTATTTATCAGAATTTGATGATTGAATCTAACATCATTCATCAAGCTTATGTAAATAACGTAAAGAAATTAATGTTCTTCGGTTCATCATGCATCTACCCAAAACTTGCACCGCAGCCATTAAAAGAAGATTATTTACTTACAGGTGAATTAGAATACACCAACGAACCTTATGCCATTGCAAAAATTGCAGGTATTAAACTTTGCGAAAGTTATCGCGATCAATACGGATGTAATTTTATATCGGTTATGCCAACCAACTTGTATGGTTATGGCGATAATTATCACCCAAATCACTCTCATGTTTTACCAGCTTTAATACGTAGGTTACATGAAGCCAAAGAAAACAATAACCCTTTTATTGAAGCTTGGGGAACCGGCACACCCTTAAGAGAGTTTTTATTTGTGGATGATTTGGCTGATGCATGTTATTTGTTGATGCAGAAATACAACGAAAAACAGTTTGTTAATGTGGGTTGTGGTGAAGACATTGCTATTAAAGATTTGATTAACGTAGTAAAAAAAGTAGTTGGATACAACGGAGAAATTAGGTTTGATACCACCAAACCCGATGGCACTCCACGCAAACTAATGGATGCTACCAAACTTAGAAACATGGGATGGAAACCTAAAATTAGTTTAGAAGAAGGTATAACACTGGCTTACAACGACTTTTTAATCGGCAACTATCGTGCAGTTTAATTGCCCGATAAAAATGTCGCACTTTAAAGCGTTTTTCTTAAAAAAACTTAAAAACACAAGTCGCTCATTTTTTTAATCTTGTATTAATCAATAGTTATCCACCGTTTGTCATTACACTTACCTCACTATCAATATTTTTGCTAAAATTTGCAGTAACAAAGGGTTACTACTATGAAAACAGGTAGAATTTTAGTTGTAGCAATAGTTGTTGGTTGGGTAGCAGCAATGGCCTTAATTGGTTATAACATGATGAACGAAGATCAACAAACTAGTGCCAAAAGTGTGAACGTGTCGGGTAAGTAGTTAGCCAGGCACGTATAAAAAAGGTTGTAACGGGGTTGCGACCTTTTTTTATGCCTTAAAGTTAGGCATCCTCTAAACTTGCATAATTACGTGCAAACCTCACCACACGCTCATCAATAATGATATCTTTTTGTTTGATGGGCTCACGCAATATCATGCCTTCTAGAGTTCTGCAGCGACTCAGTGCCACATACAATTGTCCGTGCGCAAAAGTGCCACCACTCAATTCTAATATCACTTTATCAAAAGTTAAACCTTGACTTTTATGTATGGTGATGGCCCA
>CAZRVA010000137.1:0-3171 GCA_964603255.1 uncultured Chitinophaga sp. | reverse complement strand
TGAGCTCCAACTTTAAAAACCAAGGTGCTTTCAGTTGGTAATTGCTTGGTATTAAACTCACCATCAATTTCGCCACGGTAAATAAACTCAGGTTCTTTTATTTTAACCAATTCAAACTCGTTAATACCTGCAGCTACGCTATTTCGGGTTGATAGCGTAACATAGGTATCATCAGCCGTAGGAATAAATTTTCTGTCAACACGTTTATTGAGTTGGGCTAGTTCTACTTCATCAGCCCTATTCAATCTGATTACATCAAGAATATGAATAAAATCGGGGTCAGATTGGCGGTATATTTTACGTAACTCAATACAATGCATGTGTATTTCGCGGAAAACTCGCGCATCAAAAAAGTAATGGCTATTGTAATACTCAGTAAATAAATAACGCTCTACTTCGTTGTTTTGAACCACCGGCTCCAACTGAAATAAATCGCCAAAAAATATCATTTGTTTACCACCAAATGGCTTATCAGGGTAATTGCTATTTAGTCGTAATGTTTGATCAATTGCATCAATAATATCAGCACGTAACATCGAAACCTCATCAATAATAAATACATCAGTTTTATTGATAATTTTAAACTTTTCGGAGTTACGCGGAAAACGATGTATTTCTTCGTCACCTTCTACAATTGGCCTAAATGGTAATCTAAAAAAAGAATGAATAGTTACACCACCAACATTAATAGCTGCAATACCTGTAGGCGCAAGCACCACACATGTTTTTTTGGTGTTGGCTACAAAGTGCCTTAATAAGGTTGATTTTCCCGTTCCGGCTTTTCCTGTTATAAACAAACATTCATCGGTATACTCCAAGGCATCAAATGCCAATTTAAAATGCGAATTAGATTCGTCAAACGGAGTATTATTTAAGTTTGTTGATGGATCGTGCATGCGTTGTGCGAAGATGAAAAATCAACCCACAACAAACCAAAATAGTTTTAAACAAAAAGTAATTATTGGTGCGAGTGGGTTTGCCACAGATTACACAGAGGTAAAACAAAGTTTCAGAGAGATTTTCTTTTTTAACCGCAGAGTAAAAGGAGTTTTCGCAGACCATCGGTGCAGACCGAAGCGTCTGTCAGTTTTTAGAGAGCAAAGTCTACCGTTTCTGAGGTAAAGGAGTTTGCTTCGCAAGGTATAATTACATGAGTATGTTCTTGGTTGTAAAAAATTGGAAGTAGTTTTGCCGCAGATTACATAGAGTAGTTCTTAATGAATCAAGAAGTGCCAAAGGCACAATAATCTGAGTAATCTGTGGCTTTAACTTTTATAAACAATGCCAAACATATGTTGCTGCGATGTTTTGCCACAGATTAAGCAGATTAGTGAACTGTTTAAAACGGTTATGTCTAAAAGCAAAAAGAGGCTGCTTCAATAAAGAAACAACCTCTTTGGGTATGTGTTTAAATTTCGTTTCCGAAAAGTAAATCTTAGTATCTGTACATTTCAGCCTTGAACGGACCTTCAACTGTTACACCGATGTATTCAGCTTGATCCGGACGAAGTTTAGTTAATTTAGCACCAATATGATCTAAGTGTAAAGCAGCAACTTTTTCATCTAAGTGTTTTGGTAACACATAAACTTTATTCTCGTATTTGTCGCTGTGGTTCCACAATTCAATTTGAGCTAAAGTTTGGTTAGAGAAAGAGTTACTCATTACAAACGATGGGTGACCCATTGCACAACCTAAGTTTACCAAACGACCTTCGGCTAGGATGATAATTTCTTTACCATCTACGTTGTAAATATCAACTTGTGGTTTGATGGTGTTTTTGGTTGAACCGTAGTTTTTGTTTAACCAAGCCATATCAATCTCGTTATCGAAGTGACCGATGTTACATACGATAGCTTTATCGCGCATAGCTTTAAAGTGAATATCGGTAATGATGTTTACGTTACCTGTTGCTGTAACAAAAATGTTAGCACGTGTGCAAGCATCTTCCATAGTAACTACTTCAAAACCGTCCATTGCTGCTTGTAATGCACAAATTGGGTCAATTTCAGTAACCAATACGCGTGCACCAGCACCACGTAAAGATTCTGCTGAACCTTTTCCTACATCACCGTAACCGGCAACTACAGCAACTTTACCAGCCATCATAATATCAGTTGCTCTACGAATAGCATCAACTAATGATTCTTTACAGCCGTATTTGTTATCAAATTTAGATTTAGTAACTGAATCGTTAACGTTAATTGCAGGCATAACTAAAGTACCTTTTTTCATGCGCTCGTACAAACGATGAACTCCGGTAGTAGTTTCTTCAGATAAACCTTTGATATCTTTAGTTAACTCAGGGTAACGATCAAAAACCATGTTGGTTAAATCACCACCGTCATCTAAAATCATGTTTAATGCTTTACCGCCTTCAAAAGCGAATAAAGTTTGCTCGATACACCAATCAAACTCTTCTTCGTTCTGACCTTTCCATGCATAAACAGGAATACCTGCAGCAGCAATTGCAGCAGCAGCGTGATCTTGAGTTGAGAAGATATTGCATGAACTCCAGGTAACTTCGGCACCTAAAGCTTTTAATGTTTCAATTAAAACGGCAGTTTGGATGGTCATGTGTAAGCATCCAGCTACGCGTGCGCCTTTTAACGGTTGTTGTGGACCATATTCTTTTCTGATGGCCATTAAGCCCGGCATTTCTGCTTCGGCAAGTGAAATTTCTTTGCGGCCCCACTCTGCTAGTGAGATGTCTTTTACTTTGTAAGGTAAACGTGTTGTTGATTCAGACATAAATATTTAAATCTTAAAGGATTGCGAAAGTAGTATTTATAACGATATAATGAAAATTTATTTTACGTTAACAAGGGTATTTCTACCTTTGTACATACTAATGACAATTGTGCAGGCTAAGTTGTTTTGGCTTGATGATTGAATCGTTAAATATTATTCACAAAAACATAAAAATTTAAAGAGATGCCATATCCAGAAATGTTAGTAGCGCCAATGCGCCAACAACTAGAAAATGTAGGTTTTAAAAGTTTAATGACAGCCACTGAGGTTGAGCAAGAATTAACGGATAACACAGGAACAAAATTACTGGTATTTAACTCGGTTTGCGGATGTGCAGCAGGTACTTGCCGCCCAGGTGTTATTAAGGCAGTTGAAATTGCTGCCAAAAAGCCAAGCAAATTACTAACTGTATTTGCCGGACA
>CAZRVA010000136.1:0-7367 GCA_964603255.1 uncultured Chitinophaga sp. | reverse complement strand
AGTTGATTTTCTAAATCGGGGTTTACCCAACTAATGCAGATAGTTCGGCTCATTCCTCACCTACTACTGCATAATTTGGGTTAAACATTGCCGGGTTAAATTAATTTTAGCCCGGCATTTTATTTAGCTTGGGTTGATGTACCTTCGCCTTAAATTTTATTATGGATACCAACGCAAAAAAATCTGTTAATCGTTTTAGAATTATAGCCGTTTTAGAAGGCTGGAGTTATGTATTGCTATTGTTTATAGCTATGCCTTTAAAATACATGTTTGATATGCCATTATTTGTTAAATATTTGGGCTGGGCGCACGGTGCACTGTTTGTAGCATACATGTTCACTTTGTTACAAGCCACCATTAATGCAAGTTGGAAATTTGGCAAATTAGCATGGGCTGGTATTGCTTCGTTTATACCGTTTGGTACTTTTATTTTAGATAAACAATTGAAGAAGGAATTAGAAATGTGAAGGCCTGCGAATTTGCATCAAACCAAACAAAATACGTAAAGACATACGTATTAAAACATAACTAAACCAACGACCAAACTGCTGAAATAAATTTTTATTTTTAAGGTATTTTTCCTTGCTTACTTGTACACAACCCGTTTGTATATAATGCAGTAAAAGTTGTTCTGTTTCTGCTGCAAAATTTTTATCAAACACCTCTACATTTGCCTCTAAACTTCCATAATCACTTAACGCATTTAGGTTATATGAACCTATGGTAGTCCAATAACCATCAGCAACAGCAAGCTTTCCGTGTAAAACAGAATTTTGCCATTCGTAAATGGTTATGTTGTTACGCAACATCCAATCATACAAATAAGTCATGGCCGGTTTTATAAAAGGTACATCACTAAAACCAACCAATATTACCGTTACTTTAACGCCACGTTTGGATGCATTTTTAATTAACTTCCTTACTCTGTTACCAGGTAAAAAATAGCTTGCAACAATAGTAATAGATTGGTTAGCTTGTCTGAATGCCTGACGGTAACTTCTTGAAATTTCTATGCGAGAACGAAACCAATCATTCTTTCTGATTCGTGAAAGGTGCGGCAAGTTTTTAACGGATATTGGCTTAGGTAATTTTTTATAGGCCAATTTTATCAATCGATTTGGCAACACTTCATCGCAAGTTTTTCTGATTTCGTTACACAATGGTCCTTCTACTTTTACGGCAAAATCAAGCCAAGGTTCTTGATGGTGATAACCACTGTATTTATCCGCAATATTAATTCCCCCAACTAAAGCGGTATGTCCATCAACCCAAACCAATTTATGATGTAACCTGCGGCCAATACCAAAACCACGTTTACTTTTAAGTGGAGAAAATCGTTTGATGTAAATGCCGTTAGCCGTAAATAAACTGCATACCTTAGGTGTTATTTGCTCACTTGCATACGCATCAACCACAACAAAAACAGAGACACCGCGTTTTACAGCTAATTTCAATTCATCCAAAACAAGTAAACCTGTCTTATCCAAATCAAAAATGTAAAACTGTAAGTGAATTACATGCTTTGATGATCTGATTAAGTTTAACAACAAATCAAAAAAATCACTTCCGCTTTTTACTAATGTAATGCAGTTGTATGTTAGGTTTGATTTTGATGTAAATAATTTTCCAATCACCGAGACAAAGTTATCATCAATTAGTGAAATATATCATTTGTGATTTAAGATAAAAATTAGCTACTTGCTTTAGTAGTAAAATAAAGCCAAATGGAAGTTTTAGCCAAGTATGTACCTGCCGAAGAAGCCTTAAAAATGGTACAATCAAATTCGCGTGTTTTTTTGCAAGGTAGTGCTGCAACACCAATACATTTAATCAAAAAACTGTTTGAACAAAAAGAACGCTTACAAAATGTTGAACTTGTAAGCATCACGCAGCAAGGCGTTGACATGAATGATCCGAGTTTAGCAAGACACTTTTTTATGAACTCGCTTTTTGTTTCTGACAGTAACAGAAAGGCTGTAAATAGTGGTATGGGTGATTATGTACCCGTTTTTTTAAGTGAGATTCCTCTATTATTTAAAAGAGATATTTTACCAATTGATGTTGCTATTGTTCATGTTTCTCCTCCGGATAAGCATGGATATTGTTCTTTGGGTACCTCAGTAGATATTGCCCGTTCGGCAGTGCTTACAGCTAAAAAAGTAATTGCACAAGTAAACCCCAACATGCCTCGTATACACGGAGATGCATTTGTGCATTTTAATAAGTTTGATGCTGCTGTTTGGGTTGAAGACCAATTACCAGAGGTTAGTTACGCAGATGGATTTAGTGAAGTGACCGATAAAATCGGAAAAATTGTAGCAGGTTTAGTAGAAGATGGGGCAACATTGCAATTGGGCATCGGAACGATACCCGATTCGGTTTTAAAGAATTTAACCAATCATAAAAACTTAGGCATACATACTGAAATGTTTTCTGATGGAGTGATTCCTTTAATTATGGATGGCACAATTAACAACTCGCAAAAGAAAATAGTAAATGGTTATTGTGTTACTTCATTTATGCTAGGTACACGTAAGTTATACGATTTTGCAGATGATAATCCGATTATAAAAGCATTGGAAGTAAGTTACGTAAACGACCCACGTGTGTTGTGCTTAAACCCAAAGGTTACAGCAATTAACAGTGCTATAGAAATTGATTTAACCGGTCAGGTTTGCTCAGATTCAATAGGCTCTTATCAATACTCGGGTATTGGTGGACAAATGGATTTTATACGTGGTGCCGCATTATCAGAAGGTGGTAAACCAATTATTGCCATGCCATCAACTACCAATAAAGGAATATCACGTATCACACCATTTTTAAAACAAGGCGCAGGTGTTGTTACTACACGCGGACACCTACATTGGGTTGTTACCGAATATGGGGCAGCAAATTTATTTGGTATGAACATGGAACAACGTGCTTCTGCCTTAATTAAATTAGCTCATCCTGACCATAGAGAATTCTTAGAAAAAAGTGCATTTGAGCGATTTAAACACTAGTAGTTTTATATATTGCAAGATTAACCTAAAACAATAAAAAATGACAACCCGTTTAGAACACGATTTTTTAGGAGAGCGTGAAATAGAAAATACGAAATATTATGGTGTGCAAACATTACGTGCACTCGAAAATTTTAACATCACCGGTTTAACCATCTCTCGTGAGCCTTTGTTTATAAAAGCGTTTGCTCACGTTAAAAAAGCTGCTGCATTGGCCAATTTCGATTGTGGTGTATTGAGTAAAGAAATTACAGATGCCATTTGTTATGCCTGCGATGAATTGCTTACAGGTAAATATGATGACCAATTTGTAAGTGATATGATACAAGGCGGAGCAGGTACCAGTTGCAACATGAATGCCAACGAGGTTATTGCCAATATTGGCCTTGAGTATATGGGCAAAACAAAAGGCGATTACGATTTTCTTCATCCAAATAACCATGTTAACTGCTCGCAAAGTACCAACGATGCCTATCCTACAGCATTCAGGTTGGCGCTTTACCATAAAATAAGCACTTATATTCATGCATTGGAAGTACTGCATGATTCATTTAGCCGAAAAGCTATTGAGTTTAAAAATGTGCTTAAAATGGGACGCACACAATTACAAGATGCTGTACCAATGACATTAGGTGCTGAGTTTAATGGCTGGGCTACTACCATCAGAGAAGATATTGAGCGCATGAAAGAAATGCAACAATTGTTGCTTGAGGTAAACATGGGCGCTACAGCAATTGGCACAAGAATTAATGCACCTGAAGGTTATCCCGAAATTTGCGTGAAATACCTTGCTGAGATTAGTGGATTAAAAGTAACACTTGCAGGTGATTTAATTGAAGCTACCAGTGATACCGGTGCATACGTTTTAATTAGTGGTGCATTAAAAAGAAGTGCCATTAAAATATCTAAAATTTGTAACGACTTACGTTTGTTAAGTAGCGGACCACGCACAGGTTTTAACGAAATAAACTTACCTAAATTACAACCGGGTAGTAGCATTATGCCAGGCAAAGTAAATCCGGTTATGCCCGAGGTTGTAAACCAAACCGCATATTATGTTGTTGGTGCTGATGTTACCATAACAATGGCTGCTGAGGCAGGTCAGTTGCAATTAAACGTAATGGAACCTGTTATTGCGTTTAGTTTATTTACCTCATTGGGTTACATGGGCAACGCTATTTTGGGTTTGGTTGATAAATGCATTAATGGCATTACAGCAAACGAAGAAGCTTGCCGCAACATGGTAATGAATAGCATTGGTATCATTACCGCCTTAAACCCAATTTTAGGTTACGAAGCTTGCAGTGCCATTGCCAAAGAGGCACTAGAAACTGGCAAGAGTGTTCATGATATTGCTGTTACCGAAAAGCAATTGATAACACAAGAAAAATGGGATGAAATTTTCAACTTAGAAAACTTAATCAACCCGAAGTTTATCAATAAATAGAAAGTAAAATACTTTTTTAAAATGCTGCATCAAACAGGGTTAATACTTTGGCTTGATGCAGTTTTTTTGTGCTTACCTAATTATGGTAACATTTCCTTTTTCTTTACCCACTTCTCCGCGCCAACCAGTGTAGGTTAATAAATAAATATACACATCACTCGGTGCTGGATTTCCATCTTGGCTTTTTCCATCCCATTGTTGGTTTTTATCTAATGTTTCAAAAACCAATTTACCCCAACGATCATATACCTTTAATATATAATCTTTAACAAATACATCTTTAATAAGCCAAGTATCGTTTACACCATCACTGTTTGGTGTAAATGCATTGGGTACAAACACATAAGGTTTTTGCTCAAGCGAAACTTTATTAGATGTACTTCTGGCAATGGTTCCCGGCCATCCTATCGGTTGATGCAGAACATCTAATTCATAGGTGTATCTTCCATCATCAATATTAAAATCTAAATCCTTTATGGTTAAAGTGGTATCATTATACAAACCAACCGGGTTTCTAACAATTGAGTTAGGTGAGTATTTATATAAATCATATTTAACAGGGTAATCATCACCAAAAATAAATTGTTGCCAGTAAAGGGTGTTTTCAAAATACTTTGATGATCCTCTTAAAACAGTGGTACAAAATATTTTTCCTGCCGGACCATAGTTACCGCATGTATCCAACATCACCACATAATAACAATGTGAAGTATCATTAACCTGAACATTTTTATCTAAATATAATGTATCTGTCTTCTTTAAAAAATCGATTTCCATTACAAACTCTTCCGGTTTTTGGTTGCGGTAACCTTTCCATAAAAAGTAACGTGCAAAGTCTAATTCTTTGGTTTGATTCCAGGTTAAATGCACCTGATCATCTTTAACTGTTACGTTATAAAGGTATTGCTTATCAGGCAACATTTTTAATTGATCAAATGTTCCTAAGGTATCAGAAACCGGACCTTCAAATCCACATTCATTCTCAACCCTAATTACGTAACGGTAGTTAATGGTTGAATAATTTGGTGTACTAAAATCATCATAAAAATTTGCGTTTCTGTCAAAAACAGAATCAATCAACTTAAAGTTGTTGTTACCATCAGTACGGTAAATATTGTAGCATTTAAAGTTTGGTCTATACCTTGCCGAATCGCCAAAATAAACCTTACATGACTGGTTGTTGTGTAATTCAATGCACAAAACATCTGTTGGTGGATGAACAGGCATTGGATTAACCCTAATGTAAAAAATACGCTGTGTGGTTTTAGGGATTGGGCAGCCTTTATCTTTTACAGTAACAGTATATTTATGAAGAGGTTTATTACTAAAACTACAGTTCGTATTCCATGTCCAATTGTATGTTACCTTGTTAAAAGTTTTGGTAGTAGTTAAGCCAATATTGCTGTAATCAGTGCTATCCATGTTGTTGGTTACATAAACAGTATCAATAGAATCTGCATCATAAACTTCTACACCAAACTTAATTTGATCGGGAATAGTAACGTAAAGCGTATCAGCGTTTAACTGATTACCATTTTGGTATAACTTAACCGTTGGAAATGTATTTGATAAACAATTAACCACAGTAAATTGCAACTCCAAATTAACTGACCCAATTTCTATTCCATTCCTAAACTCTTTTACTTTTATACCAACCACAAATACACCTGCTTGAGAAGGTTTAACTGTAATTTGTCCGTTAACATTATTAATGGTTAATGGAGGATTGCCTTTAATTTCCTCTTGTGGCGAAAAACCGGGTAACCAGGTTATTGGAATATAAGGACCGGGATTCAAAATAGGACGATTATTGAATTGGTCATCGTTAGGTCGGTTCCTATCTAAAGTACCATTTAGTGGGGTAATTAATTCATAGCTTAACGAATCTCCGTCAGCATCTGTATACGTGATATCGTAATTAAAAAGATTGTCAACACAAAGCACCGTAAACGGATTTACAGCCAACCTTGGGGTAGAGTTAATGTACCTTGCCGGAGAAGGAATCTCGGCATAAAAAGCCATACTTGCATCTCCGGGTGATTGTATGTTCTGGATAATTGCATTGCGGCAACAACGCTCCCAACTGATATAATAACCATTAACGTTATTGTACTTGGTTGGCGATAAGGTAATCTGCCGGGTATAAATGGCCTTTTCATTACACCCAGGAACCGCAGTTACACATTGTGCAAAAGATGGATTAATCTTACTAACCGGACCTTGTGTTATCCCTATAGAGTCTTTTCTTTGATGCGTAACTTTATCGTAAATACCAATATAAACGGTTTTATTAAAATCCGTTTCACTGGTACAATCACGATAAACAACTAAGGTAATTTGGTAGGTATTACCAGATATCCATTGCACATCAAATCCACCACCAACAATATGTGTGGCACGGCTTATCAATGCGAAGCCTAAAAATAATATGAGTAATAAATATCTCAACCGTGTTAGGTTAGGTACAATATAAGAACCAATGATAGGCTAAATAGTTGTATTTCAATATTAGCTTTTTTTAACTTGAATTAAAACACCAAAAAGTTTTGGCATAAAAAAAGGTTGCTTCAGACTTAATGAAGCAACCTTTTTGTTTGGTATTATTTGATATTAGAAATTATCTGTTAAGATATTTATTAAATCTACAATCGCCCAAATACCGCAACCACCCGCTGTTAAAATGAACAAAATATTCCAGCCTGCTGGTTTTTTCTTGTACCATCTGTGCGCAGCTAAACCACCTAAGAAGAACCATAACAACAAAGTAATAATCATTTCTTTGTCCATTTGTGTCTTCTCTGGTTTTGCAGAAACTTTTTCTGATAATGTTTTCTCTACTGATTTTAGTTCAGCATCTGAAGTCGTGGCAGTTGATGTAGAGTTTGTGGTTTGTTCTGTTTTAACTTCGTTGTTAA
>CAZRVA010000135.1:0-7439 GCA_964603255.1 uncultured Chitinophaga sp. | reverse complement strand
CTTATAATGAGTGATTTACTTCTAAGCTTTTAAGCAAAAATTCATTTGAATAAACACTAATCTAGTTCATTAGTTTACTAAAACATTAACCTCAGAGTATCACCGTAAATTGCTTGAAATATTTTTAAAGCCCACAAACAAAAAAAGCTCCTTACGGAGCTTTCTTCATTAATATGTTTTATTGGGTTACAATCCTAATATCATTTTCTGAGGATCATTACCTGATGTTAGCAACATGGTTGGGTTTTCTAAGCATTGTTTTACTTTAACCAAAAATCCAACCGACTCACGGCCATCAATAATTCTGTGGTCGTAGCTTAATGCCAAGTACATCATTGGGCGTGCAACAATTTGGCCATCTTTTACAACAGGGCGCTCAACAATGTTGTGCATACCCAAAATAGCCGATTGAGGAGCATTGATAATTGGTGTACTCATCATACTACCAAATACACCACCATTAGTTATGGTAAATGTACCACCGCTCATTTCATCTAAACCTAATTTATTTTCGCGCGCTCTTGAAGCCAAACGAGCTACTTCTCTTTCAATATCAGCAAGGCTCATGCTTTCGGCATTACGAATTACCGGTACCACCAAACCTTTAGGAGCACTTACCGCAATAGAAATATCGCAGTAGTCGTGGTAAATAATTTCTTCGCCATTAATGTAAGCGTTTACTGCCGGGTAATGTTGTAATGCAATGGTAACCGCTTTGGTAAAAAAGCTCATAAAACCAAGGTTAACTCCGTGCGCCTCTTTAAACTGATTTTTAAACTGAGCACGTAAATCCATAATTGGTTTCATGTCTACCTCATTAAAGGTAGTTAACATCGCTGTTTCGTTTTTAACAGCCACCAAACGTCTTGAAACTGTTTTACGCAACGAAGTCATTTTTTCTGTGCGCTCGTTACGAGATTTAGCTTCGTTAGTAGTCATTTTTAACTCGGCAGCTAATGCATCCGCCTTAGTAATACGTCCGGCTACTCCGGTACCTTTTACATCTTTCGGGTCAACACCTTTTTCGGCCAATATTTTTGCAGCAGCAGGACTTGGTGTACCTGTTGCATAATTTTCTGTAGTTGGTGTTGCAGCAGGAGCTTTCACTTCTGCTTTAGGTTCTTCTTTTTTAGCCTCTGCTTTAGGGGCCGAACCCGCAGGTTTTGCCGCACTGGTATCAATGGTTGCAATTACATCACCTACTTTTATGGTATCGCCTTCGGCTGCTTTCGGGCTTAAAATACCGGCAGCTTCAGCGTTTAATTCAAATGTTGCTTTATCACTCTCTAACTCGCAAAGTAATTCGTCCATTTCTACATAATCGCCTTCTTTTTTATTCCAGCGAGCAACGGTTACTTCACTAATTGATTCACCTACTGAAGGTACTTTAATTTCTAAAGCCATACTTATTTATTTAAATATTTAAACGTGGTGCAAAGGTATAAATTGAAACGAGAATTGCTTGAATTGTTTGCTAATAGTATAGCTTGAGTCATCAAAAAACAGCAAAACAAACTACAATAAACTAAATACTAACGATTTATAGCACTACAAAGCCCTATCAAACCACTCGCGTCTGCGTGTTAATTTAAGATCTTGCAACACACTTGAGCGCACATTAATCTGGAAGAAGAAACTTTGGCGGAAACCAATTGGAATCCAAGTTAACTTAAATGTCCAACAATGTAAATCGCGCACAAAATCGATGGTGGTAAATGTTATTTGTTTGTTTTTTAAATCGTAACCACTGGTGGCCGCAATTTTCCAGTTTTTAGTTAGGTTTAAATCGCCACTAAAGTTAAATGTTTGAACCACATTAGAGGTTAACGGATTGTTTAAATTGTTGTAACGTGCATACTGCAACGTATAGTTTACATTCAAATTCCAAGGAATATTAAAATCGTAATAATCTAACGGATTTGCATTTACATACTTCCACTCGTTGGCATATTTTTGGGCCGCAGCGCCTTCTTTTCGTTTAAATGTTTGCGGATTAAAACTTGCCGATAAAGCTAAGTTTGCATTGGTAATCACCCCAAGTTTGTTATCATTCCAATAAAAATCTTTGGTACGCACAATGCTTTTAAATCCACTTGCGCTGGTAATGGTTTCGTTTTTATAAGGATCTAATACAGCATTGGCATTTATGGTTACATTTTTAAACAATTTGGTACGTGCATTTAAGGTAATTGGCGCAAGGTTTAACGAGTCGGCAAAAATGTTGTAAAACGAACCAATGCGGAAGGTTTCAAATATCTGAATTTTCTCTTCTTTGCGGGCAGTATCTTTACCTCGCATTACTTTTATTTCTAAGTTATTGTCAATACCAAAACCCACGTTACCTTGTCGGCCCAAGCCCGGACCACCAAAAATACCACGCTCAAAAATGCTGTACTTGGTAATTTTACCCAAGGTATCCTGGTAACTGCGGTAATAGCCCCAAGCTGCCGAACCATAATCAGGTGTGTAAGTAAAATCAGCTGTTGGCGATATTACGTGCCTAATGGCTTTAAATGTTTTGCCATTAAAGTTTTTTAAACCATAAATACGCGTATTAATACCTACACGTGGTTGGTAAGTAAATGCACGCACAAAACCCGATTCTCTGTCGGTGGTAACCAAACCATTGTTGTATGTTTTGTTTACACTTTGCATGTACCAAACTTCGTTTAATTGCACTCCGGCTGATAACGTATAATGTTTTAAAATTTTAAATGAGGTTTGAATAGGTAATGCATGTTGAATACCATAACGGCCGGTAGTATCATAAAACCTTGCAAACTCACTGCGCTTGCGGTCGCTAAACAATAACGAATCGTAAGTATTAATTTCATTCCTGAAATTCATGGTGTAGTTTGTGGTGATGTTTTCGTACCACTTATCGGCTGTAGGTTTTGATTTTGCTTTAAACGGACTAAAACTACTTACCGTAAAAGTAATGTTTGGCAAGGCCACGTTTAACTGACGTGTTTGTAAGTTTTGAGATAAACTTGCGCTTGACGTTAAGTTGTATTTACCTCCACCAAAACTGCGCGAATAGTTTACACTGCTTACAATTTGGTTACTAGTTATGTTTTGTGGCACGTATGAGTTGTTGGCTAAATAGCTATTACTCACAAAATTTACATTGGCACCAAAATACGTTCCCGGACGTGCCTTTGGATCTACATTATGAATCCAGTTTACCCTAAAATCATTCTTTTGATAAAAAGTTGGATCATCAATAGCGCCAAATTTATTGTTGGCATAATTTACACCCAACTGCCCATTAAACCTGTAACGTGTGTTGTAACGTAATAAGTTATTTAATGCCCAACTGCCTTGTGAGTAGATATCACCCGTAAGCATGTAATCTGCCTTTTCGCCCAAACCAAAATAATATCCACCACCACGTAAAAAGAAACCACGGTTTAAACTACTACCATATGTTGGAATGATAATACCTGATGACTGACCCTTTTTAATGGAAAATAAACCAAATGGCAATACCAGCGGAGTTGGCATACCTTCAATACGTAAATTAGCCGAGCCGGTAATAATTTTTTTATCGGGTATAATTTTTAAACGTGCAGCTTGAATGTGAAAATGCGGAGTATCCAAATCGCAAGTGGTGTAGTAAGATTCGCGTATACCAAACTCGTTATCGGGAGAACGAATAACATCAGTTCCTTTTACGTAACCCTCGCCTTCTTTGGTTCTTAACTCACTTAAATATCCTTTTTTACTGCGGTAATTGTAAGATACACGCTGTACTTTATACTCGTTACCACCTTGATTAAACACTGGTGTGCCGTGAGTGTAACCAGAACTATCCGTAACTCCGGTAGCATGCACCAACGTTTTGTTTAATTCAATTTTTATAAAATCGGCATCCAGCGTTAAATCATCATAAATAACCTTTGCTTCACCATACAAAAATACTTCTTGGTTTTGGGCATTGTAAATAATACTGTCTTTAGCCGAATACTTTACTTTGGTTTTAAGTGCCGACTTAGCCAAACGCAACTCGGTGGTATCTTTTTCTTCTTCGGCAACAAATTCCCCGCTTAGCGTATCGGTGTTTGGTATAACTTTTGACTTAACCGTATCTAAAGGCGTGGCCACAACCGCTGGAGTAATGGGTTTAGGCTTAGCTTTAGGTGCCGTTTTGGGCTTTTGTGCATAAACAACTGAACACATTAACACCAACACGGTAAAACAAAACACACGAATTGTGCTATTAATCAAATTATACGTTATAAAATTGTAGTATGTCAATGCGCGCAAAACTATACAAAACTCGGTACTTATTAAAATTACCTTTCACAATATCTTGTGTTATATTGTTGGTAATGTTGTGTGCGTACACTCCATTAGACCAAATGCAAAAGCCAAAAATTAAAACGGTTACCATTGATGCAGGTCATGGAGGAAAAGATGTGGGTGCTAGCTATGGTGGTGCGCACGAAAAAGATATTGCCCTGGCTATTGCCCTAAAACTGGGCGAAAAAATTAAGGCCGATATGCCTGATGTAAACATTGTGTACACCCGCACCAAGGATGAATTTATTGAACTTTACGAAAGAGCAGGTATTGCCAACCGTAAAAATGCCGACTTATTTATAAGCTTACATTGCAACGCCAATAAAAAAACGGATGTGTTTGGTACCGAAACTTTTAGTATGGGTTTACACAAAAGCGAAGGCAACCTGGATGTAGCCAGACGTGAAAACGCGGTAATTTTATTGGAAAAGGATTACGAAGAAAAATACGAAGGTTTTGACCCCAACTCACCCGAAGCTCATATTTACTTTAGTTTTTTGCAAAGTGCATACCTGGAGCAAAGTTTAAAATTGGCAGCCAAAGTTGAAAAAAACTTTACCGATGCCAAACGTACCAGCCGTGGTGTAAAACAAGCCGGATTTATGGTATTGTGGCGTTGCAAAATGCCAAGTATTTTAATTGAAACCGGTTTTATAAGTAACCCCAAAGAAAGAGCTTTTTTAACCAGCAAAAATGGTCAGGATGAATTGGCAACGGCCATTGCACAAGCGGTAAAAGACTATAAAACATCGGTAGAAAAAGAAAACTAATGCTTTTTTAGCCTTGTATTGATTGTAGTTTACTTATTTTTGCCCGAACATTAAATATAGCATTTTGAAGATTTCTAAAAACGCCAAAGTTGGATTATTTGCCTTTGTGGGCATTATCATACTTTTTGTGGGTTTTAACTTTATGAAGGGTTTTAACTTCTTAAAGCCATACTCGCGCTACTATATTGTATACACCAATGCGGGTGGAGTAGTAAAATCAACCCAAGTATTAATTAATGGATTTAAAATTGGCCAAGTAGATGATGTAAGGTTATTGGAAGCCGGTAATGCCGGAAAAATTTTAGTAACCATTGTGGTTGATGGCGAAATTGCCATGCCTAAAGGAACTGTTGCAGAAATTGCCAGCAGCGATTTATTAGGTACCAAAATCATCAATATTAAGTTGGGGCAATCAACCGAAATTGTAAATCCTAACGATACTTTAAATGCCGCTATGGAAGAAGGTTTATCAGAGGCTATTAGCAATTTGGTATCGCCCATCAAAGAAAAAAGCGAGCAAGTATTGGCTACTTTAGATAAGGTTTTGTTGAGCATGAATGATGTATTCGACTCAACCGGAACGGCTAAGTTATCTAAAGGGGTTGATGATTTAGCCAGCACATTAGGACATGTAAAGAACATTACCGGCCGTTTAGATAACATTACCAGAACACAAGAAGGACGCATAAACGATATGTTTGCACATACCGAAAGCATTATGCGCAACCTCAGAAACAACAACGAGTTGTTATCGCACACCATTAAAAATATCAAAAATATTACCGATAGTGTGGCTGCTGCAGATGTTACCAGCACCATTAATAACTTAAACAAATCGTTGGCCGAAATGGGCACCATGCTTGATAAAATAAATAAAGGTGAAGGTACTTTAGGACAATTGGCCAACAACGATGCACTATACAAAAACTTAAGCAGCAGCAGCAAGGAACTTTCGTTGTTATTGGCTGATATGCAAAAATACCCGGGCAGGTACTTTACTGTAAGTGTGTTTGGCAACAGCAAACGCGCCAACAAAGCCGATAAAAAAAGAGAAACCGATTTAAAGGGCAGTAAGTAATACCAAACGATATGCAACTAAAAAGAAGCTGTCTCAGAAGTAATTTTGAGGCAGTTTTTTTATTGGTCTGTTTTTATAGCTCTTTATCCCAAATTATGCAGTAGAAGGCGAAGGATGAGCCGAACTATCTGCATTATACCGAGGAAAAGGGGACTAATTATAGAAAATGTTCAAGTTCATCGGCATTGACCATTGCTATTTATTAAAATAAATGCAATTGGTAAAAGTTGGGTAAACCCCGATTTAGAAAATCAACTTTTGGGTGAAGTGCAACTGATGCCCAAAGGCTTGATTTTCTTACATCGTTTATACTATTTGTATCTCAAATGCATAATCTGGGTTTATAAAAACGCATATACGCAATTATACCAGTTTATAATAAAATCAGGCAGTTATTAATGAGGAAACGCTCTTACATTAGACAACGTATGAAGGATTCTATTGGCCTACGAGAATTTTACTTAACAATCAATGAGGACGTTTGTGCAATGGCCATTGTTAGCAATCCAGAAACGCAGTGGCTTGGATTGCGCGGAAAAAACGTACTCAGTAGATTGTTGTAAAATTGTCGTAAGCCTTGATTTTTTGTTTACTTTTTTATCAAGAAAAAAGTGAAGGCGGTTTGGGTGCCAACCCAAAAGGAAAGCGTTTTTTATGCTATTGGGATTTTAATATGGAAAACAACTCATTATGGTCAAAATCAGAAAATGCCCTAAAACTCCAGACTAATCGGCAATCATAAAAATTACTGGTAAACTAACGGATATACAATTATAAAATGTTTGCGATTAATGTTACAACGCAGCCCTCGTTAGTTGGTCGAGTGTTTTTAATATATCAGGCATGCGGTATTTACCTTGCATGTGTTTTATATTGGTGGCTGCTTTATTTACATCATAACCAACTGCCGAAACATAAAGTGGCTTTTGGCTTTCGCCTCTGTTAACTTTTATAATAGTTTGTTGGTTATTAAAATAGCCTGTTTTGGCTATACCTATTACAGGCACTTTTTGCTCCAATTTATCGTATAGGTGTTTACCTAATCCTGCTGTTTTATTGTTGTCTACATAAACATATCCATCAATAATTATGGCCTCAAGTGCAGCCACATCTACTTTATTAATTACAGATAATAAACAAGGTAACTCACGTTTATAAAAAGCTCCCGGTTCGTAGGGGGCAATACCCTCCAACTGTGTTTGTATGGTTTGTTGCGGTTCTTCATCATCCCAATTAAACAATACACCCACCGCATACGCTATATCATTACTGCTATAATATACATCAAT
>CAZRVA010000134.1:0-7460 GCA_964603255.1 uncultured Chitinophaga sp. | reverse complement strand
AAAATAAGTGTTGGCACACCTTGTATTTGGTAGTGTTGTGCAACTGCGGGGTTTTTATCTACATCAACTTTTAAAATTTTTGCATCATCCCCAATCATTGATTTTAACTCATCTAAAATGGGTTTCATCATTTTGCAAGGGCCACACCACTCGGCCGAAAAATCAACCAAAACCGGTTTAGGTCCTGCAATAATTTCATTAAAAGCGTTGCTCATGATATGTTCCTTTTATTTAACTTCTTCAAAAGTTACGTCTTCGGTATACGGTGTTTGTTTTTTTGATGGTGGAGGCACAGCGCATCTTCCGCCTGCACATCCAATACCAAAAACCGACATGGCTGCAAAGTATCCACCTAGTGCTACCAGCATGTATTGTTTAGCCATTACAGCTTGTATAATAAGTGTAATGCCCATACCCAAATAAAGGGCGCGCATAAAAGTCCAACCGGTTAAAATTCTTTCTTTCATTATTTAC
Source organism: uncultured Chitinophaga sp. (assembly GCA_964603255.1). Lineage (GTDB taxonomy): Bacteria > Bacteroidota > Bacteroidia > UKL13-3 > UKL13-3 > UBA6183. The sequence continues at coordinate 6,986 of CAZRVA010000134.1, read as the reverse complement.
CAATTTTGTTTTTTAAACTTACCCAACTACCACCGTTGTATACCTCGTAACCTTTAGATTTTAAAAATCCGCGGGCCGATGAACTGCGCATACCACTTGCACAACAAGTAATAACAGGTTTGTCTCTTTTTAACTTACCCAAATGTTGTTCCAGGCTTTGTAATGGCAGGTTTATGGCTCCTTTAATATGTCCGGAGTCGAACTCGCCTTTGGTTCTAACATCAACAATAATTGCACCTGCTGCCATCAGCTCTTTGTAATCAACCTTTGGACCAAGGTTAAAAAGTTTCTTTATTAAGTTTATCATACGTTTAGTTGTTTATTAGATAATTTACATCAAACCAACTACCGCCATTTTGGCAATCAACCCCCATGCTTTTTAGGTATGCAGTTGCTTGGCCACTTCTGTTGCCACTTGCGCAACATAACATAATGGGTTTAGGCATGGCTTTTATTTCTTCAACATGATTGGTTATGTCTTGCAAAGGAATGTTAACCAATCGTAATTATTTTTAGTCTAAACTAAAAAATAATTTTACGATGGTAATACCGATGCTACATGAAAATAGTTCAATAAGGCAATGGCCGAAATTGGACTATATTAAATGTGCCTTCGGTATTAATGCTTCCAGCAACATGCCCGCCCATGTATTCTTCAGGAGAGCGCACATCAATTACGGTATTTGGTTTCATGTTATTTGCTTGTTTTTGTTTGTGATTCGTTTTTAAAAGAGCTGCCCAATAACCCTCCCATAAAAGCACCATACAAAGTACTGTTAATTGGGTTGGATGTAATGGCACAGGTTCCGTTGCTGCATCCTATAAAATAATAGTAAGCATACCCTAAGGCAGCACCAATAAGGCTACCAACAATTGTTTTGTTATGTTTTTTAATTAACGTTTTCATTACAGCATGGTGCTAGGACAAACATACTCGGTTACGGCAAATGCTCCTGAGTTTTTAATGGATGTAAAACCACCTTCAACGTTAATTAAATTATCGTATCCGCGTGCTTTTAGTACCGAAGCAAAAATCATAGAGCGATAACCACCTGCACAATGTACATAGTAAGTTTTGTTTTTATCTATTTTAAGCATGCTCTCGTTAATGTAATCCAAAGGTGCGTTTTCTGCTTCAATCACATGCTCAGAGTTAAACTCGCTGGCTTTACGCACATCTAAAATAGCAATGTTTTTGTTGGCTTGATAGGCTGAAACAAATTCATCTATTTTTATGCTTCTTATACTGTCGGTTTCTTTTCCGGCTTCTTTCCAGGCATCAATACCTCCTTTTAAATACCCAATGGCATTGTCGTAACCAACGCGGGCCAAACGTGTAACTACTTCTTCTTCTCTTCCTTCATCAATAACCAATAATAAAGGCTGTTTAATATCGGTAATCATGGTACCCACCCAAACAGCAAAATTTCCGTCAATGCCAATGTTTATTGAGTTTGGAATAAACGCTTTGGCAAATAAGTCGGCTCTGCGTGTATCTAAAATTAAGGCATTGGTTTCGTTGGCTGCTGCCTCAAATGCTTCAACAGATAAAGCTTGTGTGCCTTGCTGCATTACTTCATCAATACTGTTGTATCCGTTAATGTTCATCAATACATTGTTTGGAAAGTATGCAGGAGGAGGCATCAATCCATTTAACAACTCGTTTACAAACTCTTCTTCGGTAATACCCGGACGTAAAGCGTAATTTGTTTTTTTCTGATTGCCAAGAGTATCGCTGGTTTCTTTACTTAAGTTTTTACCACAAGCGCTGCCAGCACCGTGTGCAGGATATACAATAATGTCATCTGCCAAAGGCATAATTTTGGTTTGCAACGAATGGTATAAATGTTTGGCTAATTTTTCTTGCGTTAAATCGGCAATCACATGTTGGGCTAAATCAGGTCGGCCAACATCACCAATAAATAAAGTATCTCCGGTAAATAAGGCTGTTTGTTTTCCGTTTTCATCGGTTAACAAAAAGCAACTGCTTTCCATGGTGTGTCCGGGTGTGTGTAGTAAAGTAATTTTGGCGTTACCAATATTAAACACTTCGCCATCCTGACCAACATAAGCCGTAAAACCCATTTGCATTTGGGTTGGTCCGTATACAATAACAGCATCTGTTTTTTTAGCTAAGTCTACATGACCCGAGACAAAATCGGCATGAAAGTGAGTTTCAAAAATATACTTGATTTTAGCGCCACGTTTCTCGGCCATTTCAATGTAAGGATTAACCTCACGAAGTGGATCAATAATAGCAGCTTCACCATTACTTTCAATGTAGTAAGCACCTTGTGCCAAACAACCGGTATAAATTTGTTCTATTTTCATACACTTTAAATTTGTTACACAAAGTTAAGACGAGTATGAAAAGTGCATGGTGACTTTTGTTACACAATAAGGGTGTAAACGTATGATTTTTGTTAGCTGTTTTCTTTCTTTTTGGTTGATATACCAAGCGGAACGTAAAGCGGACAGAAGCTGACGAAGCTTGTTAAAATAAAAACTGCAGCAAATACCAAAAGGATTATTGCAAGTGTGCCACTAATCATATTGGTAAAATAAAGTGCTGCAATAACAACAGCGGCAATAATTCTCATTACCCTGTCGATAGTACCCATGTTTGCTTTCATAGCAATAAATATTAAGGTTGATAAATTTGTATACCAAAGTTAATCAAACCAAAAGCAATTCAAAATTAAATTAGGGTAAGCTTAAGCTCGTTAATGCGGTTATGTGTTACAGAGATAATGGTAAACTGAAACTTTTCAATCACAATTACTTCTCCTTTGGTTGGTATATTTTCATGTACAGCAAAAATATAACCACCAAGTGTATTGTAATCTCCTTCCGGAATGTTTAACTCGTATTTGTTGTTTAGGTAATCTACCTCAAGACGTGCATTAAAAATAAATTCTTTTTCGTTCAGTTGTACTTCGGCCAATTGCTCCACATCATGTTCGTCTTCAATCTCGCCAAAAATCTCTTCCATAATGTCTTCAATGGTAACAATACCTGCGGTTACACCAAGCTCATCTACCACCAATGCAATACTTTTACGTGTGCGGGTAAATGTATTTAATAGCTCGTTTGCCGACATAGTTTCAGGTGCAATTTCAATAGGAATTAAAATGGCCCTGATGCTGTGTGGTTTTTTAAATAAATCTTTCTGGTGTGTGTATCCAATAATATGATCAACCGTACCTTGATGAACTAAAATTTTAGATAAACCGGTTTCTTTAAATTTAGTATACAATTCATCTGTGGTTGCATCAATATCAATACTAATTAATTCGGTTCTAGGTGTCATACAATCGCGCAACCTTACGTTACTAAAGTCGAGTGCGTTTTTAAACATCTCTGTATCTACATCTGCATCTTCTGCTAAATCTTCCACGCTATCGCTGATGTATTGATCTAAATCTACTTTGCTAAATACAGGAGTAGTCTCGTTAAACTGAACCCTGAAAATATTATTTAAAATTACTTTGGCCAACCAAGTAATAAAATGCACTAATGGCCAAAACAAATAATAACTGATTAAAAAAGGAACAGATAAAACACGTAAAATAATATCTGGGTTTATGCGGAAAAGCACCTTTGGTAAAAACTCGCCTGTAACTAAAACTATTAGGGTTGATACCAAGGTTTGAACCAGCAATAAAAGCATGGTGCTATTGGCTGTTCCGGGTATGTATTGAATGATATATGGATTTAAAAATGCACCCATGTAAATACCATACACAACCAAACCAATATTTGTACCCACCAGGGTAGTGCTTATAAAACGCGATGGATTATTTACAAATGGCGAAAGTATACGAGCTGATACACTCCCTTGTTTGCTGCGTAATTCTATTAACAGTTTATTTGCAGAGATAAATGCAATTTCTATCCCCGAAAAAAATGCCGAGGTTAAAATACTGAGAATAATAATAAGGGTAGTATCCATATGTTATTGAACAAATTTAATCATTTAGCACTCTTTTTCAGTCGTAAATAATATACAGCACCAAATATCAATGCTAAAATGAAAAACATGTAAGCTTTTCCGGCTACAAAGCCATCAAAAATGGTAACATAAATGGCTACAAGTAGGCTGGCAATAGCTAAAATTAACCAATTACGAACGATAAAATGGTGCATGTGGTTGTTAGTATTATGCCACGAAGTAACCAATTAACCATCGGTTTTGCAATGTTGTTGTTGATTAATGAGGTGTTCATAGTATCAATTTTAATGCATATTTCATTGGTTATAAAAGCCAAAGTATTGGTACAATTAAAAATTTTATATATTGGCATTGCTAAACAAAACATCATTGAAACACTTTTATCTCTTTATATTTTTTGTTGCAGTGTTATTTAAGCCTGTGTTTTCACAACAGGTAATTTTAACAGGCAAGGTACTCAATAATACTACAAGTGAGCCTATAGCCAATGCATCGGTAATGATTAAGCAATACAAAACCAAAACAGATACTGCCGGTAAATTTGTGCTAAATGTACCTCAAGGAAAATACATTTTAAGGGTAACAGCTGTTGGTCATAAACCTTACGAGAGAAAAGTTGAACTGCTCGGAAACGTTGACTTAACCGTAAGTATGGAAACCGAGGTTAGTCAATTAGATCAGTTTGTTTTTAGCGGTAGTAAAATTGAACGTAAAGCTGCCCAAGAGGTGATGAGCATGAACGTAATCAAACCAAACTTAATTGCTTATACCAATGCTTACGATTTAAGTGATGTGGTAAATAAAGTACCTGGAGTAAGTGTTATAGAAGGACAAATAAGTATGCGTGGTGGTGTGGGTTACAGTTATAGTGTGGGCAGCAGGGTAATGGTAATGTTGGATGATATGCCATTAATGGGTGCTGATTTGGGCGATGTACGATGGAAGTTATTACCTATTGAAGCAGCAGAGCAAATTGAAGTAGTTAAAGGTGCTACTTCCGTATTGTACGGATCGGCTGCATTAAACGGAAGTATTAACGTACGCAGTGGCTGGCCGGGAGCAAAGCCAGAAACCAAAGTTACCACTTACCAAGGTATAGTAGATAACCCACGTAGAAGAGAAACCATTTGGTGGGAACGTACTACACAACCGTTTAACTCTGGTGCATTTTTTAGCCACAGGCAACAGTTTGGTAATTTTGATTTGGTGATGAGTGGCAACGTGCATATGGTAAAAAGTCATTTGCAACAAACCGATGAATTTAGAGGTCGTTCTTACATTAAAACGCGTTATCGTTCCAAGAAAATTAAAGGTTTAAGTTATGGTATTAACAGTATGTTTTTGGCCGAAAAATCAGGAAGGTTTTTTCTTTGGGCCAATGCGGATAGCGGTGCATTAAAGCCATTTGATGGAAGCGTAGGACAAGATTTTTGGAGCATTTATACCATTGATCCGCACATTACTTATGCCAGCCCGAACAAAAAAACTATACACAGTTTAAAAATGCGTAAGTATAATATTGTGCGTTATGTAGATGAAAATTTAAATAGAAATTTATACGATGCTGTGGCTGATAACTATGCGGTAGATTACAGTTGGCAACGCAATTGGATGAAAGGATTAAGTACCACCACAGGTTTTTATGGTTCGTACATAACGGCTGTAAGCAACATATATCCCGGAAGATACCAAGGTTATTCATACGCATTTTTTTCGCAAGCCGACTACAAATATAAACGTTGGAATTTGAGTGCCGGTGCACGTTACGAGGTTAACAGAATAGATACAGTGGAAGAAAACCGTAGACCATTATTAAAATTTGGAGTGAATTACCAGGCTGCCGAAAAAACTTTTTTGCGGGTGAATTATGGTGAAGGTTATCGTTTTCCAACCATTGGCGAACGTTATGTAGATGATGGTGTAAGTGTGTTACGTGTTTATCCTAATCCACAGTTAAAAACCGAATTTGGTTGGACAGCCGAAATTGGAGTAAAACAAGGATTTAGAATTGCGAATTGGAATGGCCAGTTTGATTATGCTTTGTTTTGGCAAGAGTACACCGATTTGATAGAGTTTAAATTGGGCCAGTACGTGCCGGCAACCAATCAAAATCCGAAATCAATATATGGCTTTAAAGCTTTTAACATACAACAAGCCAGGGTGGGTGGTATGGAAGCTTCTGTTAGTGGTAGTGGTGCAATTGGCGAGGTAGTGATAAATGTACTTGGTGGTTACACCTACAGTTATCCGGTAAACTTAGCACAAGATACTTCAGCAAAAAATCCGGTAAACTACATGAAAGATTTTGTAAAAAGTTTTGGTGGAGTTGATAGTAATTATGCGGCAACACAATTATTACCATACCGCAACAGGCATTTGGTTAAGTTTGATATAGAGGCATCGTACCGTAAAATAAATATTGGTTATGGAGTACAGTACTACAGTAAGTTTGATAATATTGATCCCTTGCTTTATATCGCTATACCCGGATTACCTAAGTTTATGCGCAGAATTGGTGATGGTGATTGGGTGCATCAAGCGCGTATTGGTGTAAACATCAACCCTAATATGACGGTTAGTTTTATTGTAAATAATTTTATGAATTTAGAATACGCTACCCGACCTGCACGTATGGATGCACCGCGAACATTTAACCTTCAAATGCGATTTAAGATTTAACTTTAGTGCATAAAAAAAAGACAGCCACAAGCTGTCTTTTTTCGTTTATAAATTCAATTTTACTCTTTCAAAAAACTGGTATAATAAACTCCTTCCTCAGTTTTAATCATGCATTTGTACAAACCGTTTTGGTAAGATGAAATATTAATGGCCGGAGCTAAATTGTTGTTAAAGTTTCCTTCCGTTACTGTTCTTCCTAATACGTCAATTACAGTGTATGTTCCGTTGGTATGATGCGGTAATGAAGATAAATCTAAATTAATGTTTGTTTTTGCCGGATTAGGATAAGCCTTAATTTCTACTGGTGCATCTGCCGGGAAAATACCTGCAAGGCCGGTTGGTAAAAAAATTCTGA
>CAZRVA010000133.1:0-7583 GCA_964603255.1 uncultured Chitinophaga sp. | reverse complement strand
GTTAGTGGATATACTCAGGCGTTTAAACAGCTAATTTCAAACTTGTTGAACAATGGTTTTGAGGTGGATGTAGTTACCCCACAACTACTAAATAAGGGTGAAGAGGAACCTTTTAAGCATCATAATTTAAAGGTATATCGATACAATCCTGCATTGGAAATTTGGGGTTTGGGGTTGTTTTATCAATACTATAAACAAGCATCCTACATCAGTAAACTTGATAACCAACGTAATTATAATTTGGTGTTAATTGAAACAGGTGATGTGCCTTTGTTGCCTTATTTCTTATCAAATTCAATATTAAATAAAACAACCGTAAGGTTTCATTCAACCAGTGATACTGAATATTTACACATTGGTAAACATAAAAAATACAAGTTACGCAGGTGGTTTTGGCAATTTTTGTCGGGAAAAAAAATTAAACATTTGTGCGCTACCAATATGTATCATTTAGCATATGCACAACACAAAGTACTTCACACCACAACTTTGCGAAGCAAACATGTTTTAACTAATACTGTTGAAATTGTTACGCAAAATAATACAGTAAAATCCGCTCCAATTACCTTTGTAATGCTAGGGCGCATGGATGAAGAAGGCTTTAAGCAAAAGGGTTTTGATGTGTTTTTACAAGCTCTTGAAGTTGTAAAACAAGACTTGAAGCTTGCAAATGCACAAATCCATATTATTGGAAACGGAAATTGTTTTACGTACTTTAATGAACAAGTAAGTGCATATGATTTTGTGAAGTTAACACCGGAAATGAACCATGATGAAATATTGAAATTGTTGCAGCAATCGGATGTGGTGATTTTGCCATCTTTGTACGAGGGTGTATCAATGTTTGCTTTAGAGGCATTGGCAAATAGCAATGCTGTTATTTTTTCTAATACAGGTGGTTTGATTGAAATGGTTGATGGTAATGGTGTTTTAGTTACACCAGGTAATGTAAATGATTTAGCAATCGCCATCAAAAAACTATTAAATGAACCTCAATTGCAATCGTTAAAAGAACAATCGGTTTTAATTGCAAAAAATAACTTTAGCAGTGAAGTTCAATATGCACAATTCATGAAGTTATATGGGGAGGTTTGTTCATGAGTACTTCTGTTAAACCAATGGTGTCGGTTGTAATGCCGGTTTACAATGCTGAGAAGTATTTGGCAGAGGCTATAACCAGTGTATTGAATCAAACCTTTACAAACTTTGAATTCATTATAATAAATGATGGCAGCAATGATAAGAGCGAAGCTATTATAAACAGCTATACTGATACACGAATTAGCTATCATAAATTTGATCAACAACAAGGAATTGTGGCGGCATTAAATTATGGTTTGCAACTGGCAAAGGGAGATTTTGTGGCGCGTATGGATGCTGATGATGTGTGTTTTGAAAATAGGTTTGAAGTGCAGGTTAACTATTTATTGTCGAATCCTGATGTTGGTGTGTTGGGAACGCAATACAAAGGAATAAATGGTAAAAGCAGGTCAATGCCTATTATTCATGATGAAATAGTATGGTATTTATTAAATGCGTCTCCGTTTGTTCATCCAAGTGTAATGTTTAGGGCTGATTTTCTGCGTAGCAATCGTATAATGTATGATAAGCAATTTGAATTTGCAGAAGACTTAAACCTTTGGGTGGAGCACATCAATAGCACCAAATATGCAAACACGCATAATACGCTTATTAAATACAGATATCATAATGGCACACATAAACGTAATTTAAGTAGGGTAGGAGAACTGAATACCCAGATCAAAATAAAATTAATTAAGCAACTTTTACCGGAACTTGATGAGGAGAAAAGCGTGCATTTTGCCCAAGTGTTGAATAGGCACATCGAACATGATTATGCGGTAAGTTGGTTCGTATCAACGCTTCGCTTTTTTGATGAATTAGTTTGTTTTACCAACAATAACCAACAGTTGATTACTGAACTGAATAGATGCATGTGGTTTCATTTAACAGCCTGTCCACGTGTATACTTTAAATTGGTTAACCAACTAAAGGGCTACCAATGGGTAACATTAAGTTTTGCCCAAAAAATGTGGTTGTGTATTAAGAGTTTTAAATAAAAACGACCTCCATTTTGAGGTCGTTTTTATTCAAAATTATTGCACTGTATTTTAGTCTAATTTCAATACCGCCATAAACGCACTCTGTGGTATCTCTACACTTCCAACCTGGCGCATACGTTTTTTACCTTCTTTCTGCTTTTCTAATAGCTTACGTTTGCGGCTAATATCACCACCATAACATTTTGCAGTTACGTCTTTACGCAATGCTTTTATGGTTTCTCGGGCAATTACCTTCGCTCCAATACTGGCTTGTACCGGGATTTCAAACTGATGACGTGGGATTAACTCACGCAATTTTTCGCAAATTCTTTTGCCCCAATCGTAAGCTCTCTCTCTATGAATAATGGCCGATAAAGCATCTACATTATCTTTATTCAATAAAATATCCAATTTAACCAAATCAGAAACTACATATCCAATTGGGTGATAATCAAACGAAGCATAACCTTTAGAAATGGTTTTTAGCTTATCAAAGAAGTCAAAAACAACCTCAGCCAATGGCATGTCAAATTTCAACTCAACACGTTGTGCTGTTAAGTATACCTGACTCTTTAAAATACCACGTTTACCCAAGCACAAGCCCATAATTGCACCTACATAATCTGCAGCGGTAATTATAGTTGCAGAAATAAATGGTTCTTCAACATGGTCTATATAGTTCTGCTCAGGTAAATCGCTCGGGTTATTTACCACAATCATTTCACCCTTATTGGTGTAGCAATGGTAACTTACGTTTGGCACGGTAGTTATTACAGTCATGCCAAATTCACGCTCTAAACGCTCCTGAATAATCTCCATGTGTAACATACCCAAAAAACCACAGCGGAAACCGAATCCTAGAGCAGCAGAACTTTCCGGCTCAAAAGTTAATGAAGCATCGTTAAGTTGTAACTTGTACATACTTTCGCGTAGCTCTTCAAAATCTTCTGTATCCACAGGGTAAATACCAGCAAATACCATCGGTTTTACATCCTCAAAACCTTTTACAATATCGGTGGTAGGGTTCAATACTGTTGTAATGGTATCACCCACTTTAACCTCTCGGGCTTCTTTAATACCAGAAATGATGTAACCCACATCACCTGCCTTTACTTCATTACGAGGTTCCATATTTAACCTTAGCACACCAACTTCATCAGCAAGATATTCTTTTCCGGTGGCCATAAATTTAACTTTATCGCCCTTTTTAATAATGCCATCATATACACGGAAATAAGCTATAATTCCGCGGAAAGAATTAAATACAGAATCAAAAATTAATGCTTTCAAAGGTTTTTGTTCATCACCTTTTGGTGCAGGAATCCTGTCTACAATTGCATGTAAAATTTCATGCACACCTTGGCCAGTTTTACCACTTGCACGTAAAATATCTTCGTACTTGCAACCAATCAAATCTATAATCTGATCGCTTACTTCCTCAGGCATACTGTGTGGTAAATCTATTTTATTTAAGATAGGAATAATCTCCAACCCTTGCTCAATGGCTAAATATAAGTTACTGATAGTTTGTGCTTGAATACCTTGACTAGAATCAACAATTAACAAAGCTCCATCGCAGGCAGCGATACTACGCGATACCTCGTAACTAAAATCAACGTGGCCCGGAGTATCAATTAAATTTAAAACATATTTTTTGCCGTCACGCTCGTAGTTCATTTGTATAGCATGACTCTTAATTGTAATACCGCGTTCTTTCTCCAAATCCATATCATCAAGCACCTGTGCTTCCATGTCGCGCTTGCTTACAGTTTGTGTGTATTCCAACAAACGGTCGGCTAAAGTGCTTTTTCCATGATCAATATGTGCTATGATGCAAAAGTTTCTAATATTTTCCATTGCCGCGAAAATACTAAAATGTGTGACTTATTTATCAGAATCTATAACTCTATTGTAAAAATAATCTTGTTGTTGATGATTTAGTAATCAATAACTTAAAAATCTTGCCCTTGCATCGCAAATAACAGCAGTTGCAATACCTGCATTAAGGCTTTCTGCACCGCCAAATTTAGGTATGGTTATTGGGTTTGAAACATAGGCTAACAAATCTTCAGAAATACCTTTACCTTCATTGCCAATAATTAAAATTCCACTTTCTTTTATGGTTGATTGATAAAGTGATTCACCATGCATTAACGCGCCATAAACTGGCAGTTTATTTTGCTTTAATGTTTCTGCTAGATCAGCATAATACACATCAACACGGGCAAAAGAACCCATGGTAGCTTGTATGGTTTTAGGATTAAAAACATCAACGCAATCATTGCTGCAAATAATATTTTTAATGCCGTACCAATCGGCAATTCGAATAATGGTACCAAGGTTTCCGGGGTCTTGTATGCCATCTAAAAAAATAGAAAATCCAGAATTTATTATCGCTGATGAAAATTGTTTTTCAGGCATTTCAACAACAGCTAAAACTTCCTGTGGTGCCTGCAGTAAACTCGCTTTTTTTAGCTCATCTGCACTAACTACTATTAACTCGGTATTGTTTTTGATATCTTGCGCATGAGCATCAGCCCAATGTGGTGTAGCTACAAGGCAATTTATGTGGTAGTTTGATGTTAATAACTCGGTAACTTGTTTTTTACCTTCCACCACAAAAAGCTTTAATTCGCTTCGATGCTTTTTTAAGTTTAACGACTGAATAAGTTTAATGCGCGCTTTAGATAACATAAATAAATACCTGGTATTGGTGCTTTTGGCACTGGTTTTAAACGCGTGCAATATAACCAAACAACTGCGTGACTCGCAACAACTATTATACAATGGTAGCAGCATTAAGGTTACAGGCGAAGTTCGTAACGATGTTGTTAACCCTATTGGCGACAATTTGAAACAAAAACCAAACAAGAAATTTTTAGGTGTTACCAAACTTAAAATGCGCATGTATTATTTTGGATCAAAACGTGGCGATACAAAACTTGGTGCATACATGCGCGATAAGTATGGAGAGCCACCCGTTATTTTAGATACCGCATTTATCGAGTCGAGTGTTAAAGGCATGCAAGGTTATTTAAAAAGTGTTGGGTTTTATTATCCTGAAATAACCTATAAAGTTAAAGCGCGCAGGCAAAGAGCCAAGGTATACTACCAAATAAACACAGGTCATGTTTATCACATTGCCTCTTACCAAGTGAATTGTGCAGATAAATTCTTGTACGACATTATTAAAGGCAATGAAAAAGATGCGCTGATTATTCCCGGCTATCGTTTCAGGCAAGATTTGTTGGTTGATGAGCAAAAACGAATAGTGACACTTTTACGTAACAATGGCTATTACACTTTTAGTAATGAGTTTATAAGTTTTGACGTTGATACTGCTCTTAATAATTGGAATGTTAACCTATCGATTAATGTATTGAACAAAAGTTTGTACGAAGTACATAAGGTTCACTACAACAAAAATGTTTATGTAAATATTGAACCAAATTACGACATCAGTTCTTTTAAAAATACTGATACCATTAAAGCGCCCTCTTTTTTTTACATTCCCAATAGGTACAAGTTAAACTACCGTGTGTTGGAGCAAAATATGTTTTTAAAAGAAGGTAATGTTTTCAAGCAACAAGTACTTAACGCTACCTATAATCGTTTGGGCGATTTATCGGTGTTCAGGTACATAAATATTGCGCCTAAGGTATACAGTTTTAATGATACGCAGTATGTTGATTACTACGTAAAGTTGTCGCCAAACATCAAGTACGACTACATTATAGAACCACAAGCGATTTATAGTGATCAAAACAATACGTTTACCAACCAAAGTAGTACCGGTAACTATGGTGTAGCGGCTATTATACAATTTAACAATCGCAATACATTTAGAAACGCAGAGTTATTTAAACTTACTTATCGCTCGTCATTTGAAGCACAAGGTAAAGTAAATGGCTCGCGCTGGTTTAATGCAACCGAGCAAAGTTTAACAGCAAGTTTAACTATTCCAAGGTTGTTGTTATTTCCTAAGTTTGATAAAAACTATAGGTTTAATAATACCCGTACTATTTTAACCACCTCAGGTATCTATGAGTTAAACACCAACTTTGAAAGACGCGTTTTTACTGCAGGTATTATCTATCAACTCAATAAAAAATACATCTCATATTACATTACACCATTTGAGGTGAGTTACACGCGTAATACAGTAAATTCTGATACGCTCCAGGCGTTAATTAACCGCGATATTTACTTGTTAAACATGTTTAGCAATAACTTAATTCTTGGTGGAAGATTTGGTTTTACTTATTCAAACAAAGCAAAAAATAAAGGAAATCACTTTGTGTTTTTAAGATGGGATGTTCTGGAACTGAGTGGAAATACAGCAACCGCAATTAATAAGATATTTGATAGGCCATTTAATGAAACCAATACCTACGATATTTTTGGTGTAAATTATTCTCAGTTTGCAAAAACGGCAATTGATTTCAGGTATAATACCAAACATGATGAAAATAACGCTACTGTATTTCGTGTATTTGCAGGAGTTGGTATACCCTATGGCAATTCTCCAAAGTTTTTACCTTTCGAAAGGCGATTTTGGGTAGGTGGTGCAAACAGTATTCGTGCTTGGTTGCCTCGTTCATTAGGGCCGGGTGGTTATTATCAATCTGGTCAGATTGATTTTAGTGGTGATATTAAATTGGAATTTAACGCTGAATATCGTTTTAATATGTACAACAAATGGCTAGAAGGTGCAGTTTTTGCTGATGCCGGTAATGTATGGATGGCCAAAAAAGATCCAACTCGTCCGCTAGCTAATTTCGATTTTAACCGTTTTACAAATGAGTTTGGTATCGGTACTGGATTTGGTACCCGCCTAAATTTTGAAATTATATTAATTCGTCTAGATTTTGCAATACCACTTCATGATCCAAGTTATAACGTTGGCAGTAGGTGGGTAATTAATAACTTTAACCAAGACTGGTTGTTCAATAACCTTAACTTCAACTTTGGTATAGGTTATCCGTTCTAGTGCATAAAAAAAAGCGGCCGACAATTAAAGTCAACCGCCTTGTTTTCATAAATTTTTTAGTGGCTGAAAGATTTTCCGTTCATCAAGAAATATTCCGTAAGGATGTTTTTTCCTTTGGTAATTTCTACTGCATATAACTTCCCATTGTTGCTCAATTCAATCATTGCTTTTGTTATAGCATATTCAGGGTATGTTGTTTTAAGCTGGTTAACAACTAATACAGGTAATTCAGTTATATCAATAACAGTATATGTTTTTATCCATTTTCCATCGGTGCTAAATTGCGATTCGTATGTTCTGTTATTATCAATATATTTTACTTTGTAAATAGTAATGGTTTCTTTTTCCCATAACGAGTCATTGGCACCACCTGAATTCTGGCTAATGTAAGATTTGATGACAGGCTCAGGAACGGCACTTTTTTTTACAGGCTGGCTGCTGTTGGTTTGTGCAAAAGCCGCAAATCCTAATGCGGCAAAAATGCTTGTAAACAATAATTTTTTCATGAGTTGTAGTTGATACATGCAATA
>CAZRVA010000132.1:0-7650 GCA_964603255.1 uncultured Chitinophaga sp. | reverse complement strand
TCTACTGAGTACGTTTTTTCCGCGCAATCCAAGCCACTGCGTTTCTGGATTGCTTACAATGGCCATTGCTCAAACGTCCTCATTGATTGTTAAGTAAAATTCTCGTAGGCCGCTAGAATCCTTCATGCGTTAACTAATATAAAAGCGTTTCCCATTGAATGGCTGTCTGGTTTTATACCAAACTGGTATGTTTGCGGATATACATCAAAATAAAATGACAAAATAGATTTAGTTTGTTATTGTAGCATTTATCCGAAATCTATTTTCTGCGTTTGCGTGTCCGCTGTGAGAAAAAACTGCGTTTATACGCTTAACTGTTTCTGAGTCTTCAGTGTTTTTTGTGAGTAACCCTCTACAACACCCTCAGTTTAAAATGTTCTTCTGCTTGTTGGGTTCTAAAATATACCAAACCAATGTAAAACAAATCAACCGTTACGGTTACTTTGGGGTGATGTTTAATTTCTTCCCAAGCCTTGGTCATTCCTTTGCTCCAGTATATATCATCAAAAACTAAAACACTGTTGTTGTTTGTTTTAGGTAGCAATAATTTAAAGTAATTGATGGTGGCTTCGTAAGTGTGGTTTCCATCTATAAATGCAAAATCAACCTGGGGTAACTCGTTTGTTACATCGGGTAACAATTCGTTAAAATTACCTACCCGTAAATCTATTTTATCTGTAAGGTTTAATTGTTCAAAATGTTGTTGTGCAACATCAGCAATTTCCTTAGCTCCTTCAATGGTAATTAGCTTTGCATTGTTGGGTAATCCTTTTGCAATACACATGCTGGTAAAGCCTAATGATGTGCCCAACTCCACACAATTTTGGTAACTGTATTTGTTTACCATACGGTAAATAATGTTTGCTAAACGACTTGGTTTTGCATGCGTTTTAGCAAAGTAGGCAATGCTTTTGGTTCGTTGTTTATTCAATTTGCCCAATGCACCAAAATCTTGTTGGGTAATTTGGGTCTGGTTGTGTTGCGCTGATTTTCTTAATTCCTCAACAGGTAAAAGTTCAGTTGCTGTTTTTTGGCGTGCAATACAACTGTTGTATAGGTCGAATACAAAAGGAGAGTGCAACACATCAATACGTGTTGCACTCCAATAATGTTTAATAAAGTTTGCAATAAAATGCCAGTTCACCATCAATTAGTTTTGTGGGTTTTGTTTTAAAAACTCACGAATGGTTTTAAGCTTATCTTCCAATTGTTGTATTTGGCGTTGCGCACCTTTTATTTTATCAGTTATTTGAACAACCATTGGGTTATCATTGCTGGCTTTGGCAAAGAAACCTAAGTTGTTTTCCCAAGTGTCAATATCGCTGCGTAAACCTCTAATTTTATCCAATACAAATTTCTCTTCACGCTTAATTTTTTGTGCTCCGTTAGGTCCATTTACCATTGCCTCTAAGTGACCTTTTTCTTTCATGTCTCTTAGCTCTTGGTTAGCTTGGCGGAACTTATTAAACACCTTGTCGTTTAACTCTTGGTATTGTTTGTTGATGCGTTCTTTTTCGCCCATTGGTACAAAACCGGTATTGTTCCAACTATCTTGTACGGCTTTTAAATCGGCTAAAATATTTGCACCTTCTTCACGGTTAAACAACTCTTCTAATTTTGCAATCAGTTGTTTTTTGGTTTCTAAGTTTTGTTTTTGCTCTTCTACTTGCGATGCAAAATGCTGTGCTTTTTTCTCGAAGAAAGTATCGCAAGCGGTTCTAAAACGTTTCCAAATTACATCCGAAATTTTTTCAGGTACCGGACCAATTTTTTTCCATTGCTCTTGCATGCGTTTTAACTCATCAGTTTGTTTGTTCCAATCTAATGGCATTTCTGCAATGGCTTCCGCTTTTTCGCAAAGTTCGTTTTTAGCTTTTAAGTTAGTATCACGTTCTGCTTGTAAGTTTTTAAAGAACACATTTTTGTTACTGAAAAACTGATTACGCGCACTTCTAAACTCATTCCAAATTTCATCGCTAACTTTTAATGGCACCTGACCAATTTTGCGCCAATCTTCCATTAACTGGTTAACAATGGTGGTGTTTTCCATCCACTCTTTTATGCGTGTGCTGTTAAAGTTTGCATATTGAAGAGCCTTAGCCAATAGTTCTTTTTTGGCCACTAAATTCTCTTCACGTTTGCGTTCACGATCGGCTTGTAAAGCCTTGATCATTTCAAATATTTTATCGCACTCGGTTTTAAATCTATTCCAAATGTCTTCGTTACTTTCTTTTGGCACAGGACCAATGGTGCGCCATTCTTCCTGAAACTTCTTCAACATAATTAATGCTTTGTTAATGTTGGTTTCAAGCGCTAACTCAGTAACACGTTTGGTTAAGTCAATTTTTTGGTCTAAGTTTTTTCTACGGTCTAACTCTTTTAACTCGTTGTTAATCGAAAGTCTGTCGTAGTATTTATCAAGCAATAAACGGTAGCTTTCCCAAAGGCGTTCAACATGTTCTTTCGGAACGTTTTTCACCTGTTTCCATTCGCTTTGTAAATCTTTAAGGCGTTTAAAACTCTCAGGTGTTTCTTCCTCTTCAAGTAACTGCTGAATATCTTTTAATATACTTTCTTTTTTGCCTAAGTTGCTTTGGCGTTCGGCTTCTTGTTTAGCCAACTCAGCAGCACGCTTGTCTTTTAATTCTTTGTAAGCATGGTAAAATGCTTCGCGTGTTCCATCGCTTTTGTAGCTAAAATCATCTTTGTTGCCACCGGCTTCCACAAATGCATTTAAGGCAGCTGTGCGTTCATCGGCAAGTAGTTGTTCAAAAATGGGCTTAATTACTTTAAAAATGTGCGAAGCTTCTGTTAAGTCTTTTTCCTTAACAATGCTTTGGGCTAAATCAACCAACTCTTGTTTATTCAGTTGGGCATAGTTTTGTTCTTCGGCCTGCATTTCTGCAACAGCTTCCAAGTCTTTGTCGCCATGTGTTACGTCTGCTGTATCAACGTTTTCAGCAGCCAATGCATTCATTTCCGCCTCAGTTGGCTGCACTGTTGGCGTGGTCGGGGTAGTTTCAACCAAGTTGGTTGGTTCCAAGTTGTTCATTTCTTCTGTCATTACCTTAATTTTAAGGGATGTCAAAGGTAAATAAATTACTTTAAATTCTTTGCCATCTCTACATTCATAAACCTGCCACTCGTAAAAAAGTTAACATTACGCATTAAGTTTTTACAAATGCTTGTTATTTAGTTGGTTTATGTTTGGGTTGAGTAGTAAATAAAGGTGCTTTAGCCCTATAATTACCACATTTAATGTGTTAAATAATTGTATTGAATTGGAATGATGTAATTTTGCAAATCAAATTATTACGTATGCCGGTTAAAATTATCGAATGTCCGCGCGATGCCATGCAAGGTATCCATGAGTTTATACCCACACAAACCAAAATTGATTACATCAATGCGCTTTTAAAAGTTGGGTTTGATACCATTGATTTTGGAAGTTTTGTGTCGCCAAAAGCTATACCTCAATTGCGCGATACGGCCGAAGTTTTAGCCGGATTAAATTTAAGTGAAACTCAATCAAAACTTTTGGCCATTGTGGCCAATTTGCGTGGCGCAAACGATGCCGTTGTCTATGATGCCATTAAGTATATTGGTTTTCCGTTTTCTATTTCCGAAACTTTTCAGCAACGTAACACCAACAGCAGCATAGCACAATCTTTAGATACCGTTAAACAAATGCAAGAATTGTGTATATCAAAAAACAAAGAATTGGTGGTATATATTTCTATGGGATTTGGTAACCCATATGGCGATGATTGGAACGCAGATATTGCCATGCATTGGGTAAACGAAATGGATAAAATTGGTGTGAAAATTTTATCGTTAAGTGATACCATTGGTGTTGCCAACCCCGAAAGCATTAGCTATATGTTTAGCCATTTAATTCCTGCATTTAAACACATTGAGTTTGGCGCACATTTACACACCACACCCGAAACTTGGGAAGAAAAAGTACATGCCGCATACAGCAGTGGATGTAACCGTTTTGATGGTGCTATTAAAGGTTTTGGTGGTTGCCCAATGGCCGCAGATACCTTAACCGGAAATATGCCAACCGAAAAAATGCTGGAATATTTTAACCGAAACAATATTGATTTAGGATTAGACACCAAACACTTTAACCATGCCATGCTAATGGCCGGAACGGTGTTTAACGGGCATTAATGTTTATACTTTTTACCATTTAACACTAATTCCTAAACGAGTTTGTATGGCCGAAAAGTTAAAGTTAGTTGATTTTTTAACAACAGGTGAACTGGTTACATCATAGTACGTGTAGTCTAGTTCCGCATATTTTGGTGTGTATTCTGCCTCAGCAAAAGTATGTAATGAAAAACCTGCAGCCAATGGCATACCTTTACTTAACCCGAATAAGTACGAATGATTGGAATAAACAAAAGCATTTAGTTTATCGGCACCGGTATTGTTTATACTATACGGGCTAGATAGATTAAAGTTACTTGGAAATGGAACTGAAAAGTCTACTTGGTTAAAACTTACACCTGCAAACATAGTGATGAGTTCTTTTTTCTTTTTTGATCGAATAGTATAAGCAACTGTGGGAACAATACTACTGCGCTTATTCAGTAGCATATACGACTCATAAAAATCAGGGTGCCAATAGTACATCATAATTCCTTGTTCAAGCTTTTTCCAAGTTAGTAGAAAGCTTAAGGTTGGTGATAGCTTGGCCTGAAGTTCAGCCTTAAAACCACGTTCCCAACCTTTAAATTTCAGATAATTTATTGAGCTGTTGTTTTGGTTTACCTCAAACGTACCATAATATACTCCGACAGCAAACTGTATCATATCACTTCGTTTAAGCGAGTCGTTTTTCCATATCCATTGGGCTTGCCCTTGTATAGAGATAAACAGTAAGATGACGATTAAAAATACTTTCATAGTTTTAGAGTAAAAATAAGACCTGCGCGAATAACAAATGGAACAAACCTATCGTTAGGCACTGATAAAGTGTAATATGGGGCTGCAACTCTATTTCTAAATGGCGCTGTTTTGATATTTAACTGAAAATCACTGAATGCACGCATATATATGTTTTCTTTTTGATTCAATAAAATGTCTTTATACACACCTAAATTTACTGAATAGTCTTTGTCTTGCGTGTTTATTTCAATTTCTCTGTATGGCACTGTGCTTGGACTCTTATAAATAAATTCAATGTATTTGGTAGAGTAGTTATTAATATTGATACACATTCCTAATGATAGTCCCAAAAGTTCTTTTTCCCTTTTGTTTAAAAAGGTGTGGTTATAATATATTGGGATTTGAATTGTACTTGTATTTAAAAAGAAGAAGTCTGGCAAAATATCCACGTTTAGCTTAATTACATTATTGTATTTGTGTAAACGAAAACCGGACGAAACTGAGGTGTTTTTGTTCAGTCGATACCCAATTTCAGCTCCTAAGCCATAGTTGCTTCCGATATTAAAATCAGCTCTCTTAGGTTCATTCAACATCATGCCTAACCCTGTAAAAATAGATACACCCAAGTTAACTTTATATTCCTTCTTAGTTGAATCATTTGAAGGAAATTGTGCATTAACCTTGTTGAGAAATGCCAACATAAGGGTAAAACTGGCGATTAATTTCATGGTCACAATCTATATTTGATAATCAAGTTAGTGTTTAATAAGTATGAATACAACGGTATTTTTTTTTGGCCAAAATATCCACCAAAATCATTAAAACGATTAGGATTTAACAAGTAGTCGGTTTCAAAATTAATACCTAGTTGATAAGAAAGTTTTGCATCTGCGCTTTTCTCATAAGTAACATTAACTCCTACCACCATAAAAGGGGAGGTGATACCAACATTTCTTTTTTGAGGATTTCCTGCTCCGTATTGCGTGCTTGGGATAAATGTTAAATCATAAGTATGGTCAATACCCAAACCTAAAGATGATGATAATAACAGCTGTTTGTAACGGTAAAAGCTGTAATCAACCAAAACCGGAAGCCTAAAGCTATGATAAGTAATGGCAAAGGCTTTATAAAAATTGCTAACTTGGCTTTGTGTTTTGGTATTGCCTCCCCAAAATTGATACCTAGGTATAAAACTCAGGGTAAACTTATCATTGAGCTTTTTGTTAATACCCAATCCAATACTATACCCAAACTCAGGCGAGAATGTATTTTTGGTTCTTTCCCAATTACTGTTATAATATTTAGATTGTTTGTTCATACCTAACCACGAATAACTTGAACCAACAGACATTGCTATTGATAATGGTTTTTGTGCGTTGCTATAAAAGCAAAACATTAATAATAAAATTAGTGTTCCTCTAATGCGCATATTCATAGATTTTGCTAAAAACAATTCAAACCTAAATGTTAGTTTGGCTAAATTGGGTTTCAATTATTTAAAAAGATAAATGCCTTTACTTGTTTTTTGAGGATTAAATTCGTGTGGCTATGCATTGTTAGTGGCTGGTTAATTGTGGTTTAGTGCCTTACAAATTAACAAAGTGAAGGCCGAAAAACAAAAATGTCTTCTTACTTGGTGTATATTTTACTTACATCAACCCAACCAATATTTTAACATTGGTTTGGTTACAAAAAGCAGACTTTAAATTTTATGGATATTATGGTAAATAGCTGCAAATAGTTATGCCCACAATAATGTTTGCACGCACTAATTTTCTTGTTTACTATCTTGGTTGTTTAACGTGTACAACAAACCAATTTGGGCAGATATGAACTGTGTTGTTTTGTTGTTTTCGGCTTTGCTAATGTTTAGTAAACCTTGGTTGTAATTTACTCCCAACTTAAACGTGTATTGGTTGTTAATTTTTGCGTTAAGCCCTGCCCCTGCAAATAAGTTAATGTTGCTTCTGTTGTAATTTGATGTAACGTTATGGCTTAAATAATAGTTTTGAGGGTTAACATTGGCATGCATTAAGTATTGGTAACTTATACCTGTAAGTAAGTATGGCGAAAAGCGTTTGCTCTTCAATAAATCTAAATTTAAACCAAGTGGAATATTAAGGTAGTGCAGGTAAACTTGTTTGTTATACGATAAGATGTTATCTCCATTCAGGTTGTAGTAATTTACAACACCCTTACTTTGTAAATGTGTATAGCCAAGCCCACTTACTATTTTTAGGTTAGGTTTTATTTGGTATAAAAAATCAAGCCCGGTTGCGTACCCTGTTTGGGTTTGATTAAAAGTACTATGGCTACTAATGTTTGATGCTCCCATGGCATAATGTAAACCTACAGAAATAGGTTGTGCATGCAATGCACAACCTATAGTTATTGAACTTATTAAAAAAAGATACCTTAACATGTTATTTTGCTATTACAAATTTCTTGGTTATTTGCTCACCACTTGAGAGTTGTATGTTACAGAAATAAATACCATTAACAAGCGAACTTACATCTATACCATAATGGTTATTTTCAATCATGATATTGTTTAATGGGGTTGTAACCACTTTGCCAGATATATCAAGAATCTTAATATTGATAAAATTATCATATTGTGAGTTTAGGTATAATAAATTACTGGCTGGATTTGGAGAAAGTTTAAATTCGTATATTGGATTGATATCTATAATTTCGTTATGTTTATCAGTTGAATAATTTTCTTTTTTAGTTAATCCAATGTTTGCTTTATAC
>CAZRVA010000131.1:0-7671 GCA_964603255.1 uncultured Chitinophaga sp. | reverse complement strand
CGGCAAACCTCGGCATGACCAGTGTTTCCGTAGCAAACCTCGCGGTATGTTGGGTTAGGAACGTTTCCTCCGCAGTAGCCGCTAATTACGGTATCTACGCCTTCTAATTGCTGAAACACGGCTTCAACACACCAAAAACAACCTGCGCCAAAAGTTGCAGTTGCCGAATCGGGCTTAGTTATGTCATTATTCATGGTAATTTTATTTTCAGGGTTTGATTTCGGTTTTGATTGTCCGCACGCACTTATGGCTGCCGCAACAAACAATGCAACCAATATAATGGGTTTAGTTTTTGAATTCATAATATAATAACAATTGCTTTTAGTTAATGTTTAAATGCATATACGTAAAGGTATTTTATTAAGTTTGTAGGGTGATTAAACGTTTGATATTTGTATTGGTGAGTTGTTTGCTGTTGTGCGGTTTTGCTGCACAAAACAGTATTCAACAAATTCCGTTGCTCGATTTAAAAGGACAAACCTTTTACCTAAACAATTTACACAAATATAAGGCAACGGTTGTTGTGTTTATGTCGCCCGAGTGTCCGCTTTGCCAAAGTTACACGTTAACCATCAATCAACTCATGCAAAAATATGCTTCTAAATCAATACAATTTATTGGTGTAGTACCTACAAACGATTTTTCAGTATCGGACATTGTTGATTACAAACGTCAATACAAATCAAACCTAAACCTGGTGCGCGACACCAAAAGCCAATTGGTGAAAAAAATAAAAGCCACCATTACACCTGAGGTGTTTTTGCTTGATGCCAAAGGAAGTGTTTTGTACTGTGGCCGCATTGATAATTGGGCATACGAGTTAGGTAGAAAACGAACCGTAATTACCGAGCACGATTTAAAAGATGCCCTTGAATCGATAGTAAATAATAAACCCATTAAAGTTAAAAAGACCAAAGCAGTAGGATGTTTTATAGAGTAAGTTCAATTGTATTTTTTGTGATAATTACTTGTGTGTTAATCATTACAAGTTGCTTTTCTGGTAACGATAAAACAAGCCAGAAAATTGATGGTCCGGTAACGTTTGCCGAACACATTGCACCTATTATTTACACCAATTGCTCAAAGTGCCACCAAAAAGGGGAGGCTGGTCCGTTTACCTTAACTTCTTACCACGATGTGGCCAAAAGAGCGAAGTTGATTAAATATGTTACCGAACACAGAATAATGCCACCTTGGCCTGCCGACCCAACTTACAGCAATTTTGCCAACGAAATGTATTTAACCGATGCGCAAATTGATTTAATTAAACGTTGGGTTGATGAAGGTGTTTTACCCGGTGATACATCAAAACTAAAAGCACCTGAATTAATAAACACTGATTTAAAATTGGGTAAGCCCGATTTAATTGTAAAAGTACCAACCATAAAAATCCCGGGCAACAACACCGATTTATTTACGGTGATGAAAATACCTTACGAAATTGCGCAAGATACCTTTGTGCGAGCCATAGAATTTGTTTGTGGCAATAAACGTTTGGTTCACCACATGAATGGACATTTAGTTCAGTTTGATCCTGCCAAAAAAAGAAACTTAAACGAGGGTAAAAGTTGGGTAAATCAAAATCAAACACAAAGTACGCAAATACATAAAGCGTTGGGTTTGTTGCATGATGATGGCACTTATCCTGCCCTAACACCAAGTGTAAGTAATTATTTGCCGGGAGCTTTGTTTAGCCTTTACCCGAAAGAAATTGGTGGATACAAGATAACCAAGAAAGGTGCCTTTTATCTAAACGATATGCATTACGGTCCATCGCCTGTTGATGCATACGATTCCTCATACTTTAAAATATACTTTAGTGCTACACCACCTAAACGTCCGGTTAGCGAATTTCAAATTGGTACTCTAGGCATAACACCTGTTGAGCCCGCTTTAATTGTACCACCAAACGAGGTTAAAAAGTTTACCATTAAAGCCACCATGCCCGATGATATTTCTGTTGTGAGCATTGTTCCGCACATGCACTTAATAGGTAAAAGTTATTTGGCTTATGCCGTAAAACCTAGTGGCGACACCATTCCGCTGATACGTATTAATAAATGGGATTTTAGGTGGCAGTATTTTTATCAATACAAAACCTTGTTAAAGTTACCAAGAGGAACCACCATTTATGTAGAAGGAGTTTATGATAACACGGCATCAAACCCCAATAATCCGTTTAATCCACCCCAAGAAATTAGGGAACGCGAAGGCAGCATGAAAACAACAGATGAAATGTTTCAGTTGATTATTACTTATGTGCCTTATCAGCCAGGTGACGAAAAGATTAGTTTGGAAAATGTTACACCTTGATGCGGCTGCACTTCCATAAAGTTTATAAATTGACCAACAAGTAGTTGAATCTTTTAAATGAAGAGAATAAAAACAACCTCGTTAATAGTAATCGTTTTTTTAATGGTATTGAATACTTATGGGCAAGTTGCAGATAAATGGAAATCATACTCGGAAAGAGTAAATACTAGAACTACTCTTAGCTTTTTGTACCCTAACAACACAATAGTTAGTAGTGAAGAAAACTCAAGATGCATTGTCGCTAAAGTAAATTCAGAAAAGTTGGATTGGTGTATTTGGCTTTCTGATTCTTCTCAGTGTAATGCCTCGCAGAGTATCGATGACGAAAAGAATCTTATTGAAGGTCAAGTAAACATATATAGAGATACTATTTTAATCGATAATATTAAATGTCTACGTGTAACTTTTAAAAGTGATTCAGCAAAAGAGCCTGAAAGGCAAATAGTGTTTCTAACTAAGCTTGGTACTGCCCTAGAGATAATCAAGCGCTCTGGAGTGAATACAGATTTTAATAAATTCTGCACCACAATTACTTTGATTAGAACTGAGGAAAAGCTCAAGAACTAATAGCTGTCTAATGTAATTACATTGCTTGTGCTCCAAGTTTATTAATTCAAGGCATTGATTTAATAATCAAGTTTGTTTGTATCAAACTCAAGATAATACCAAACAAAAAAGGCCGTCTTTGTGTAAAGACAGCCCTTTAAATAATGTATGTTTCTAATTATGCTTCCGCTTTTGGAGCTACAGAAACGTATGATCTGTTGTCAGCTTTCTTTTTGAAAACAACTTTACCATCAATAAGAGCAAACAAGGTATGATCTCTGCCAATACCTACGTTATCACCCGGATGATGTTTTGTTCCACGTTGGCGAACGATAATGTTACCAGCAGTAGCAAATTGACCACCAAAAATTTTCACGCCTAGACGCTTACTGTGCGACTCGCGACCGTTCTTCGAACTACCAACACCTTTCTTATGTGCCATTGTATTTAGTTATTAATCGGTTTAAAAATTTAAAATTAAGCGTTTATAGCTTCAATTTGGATTTTAGTAAAAGATTGACGGTGACCGTTTTTCTTTCTGTAACCTTTTCTACGTTTCTTTTTGAAAACGATTACTTTGTCGCCTTTTAAGTGCGTTAACACTTTGGCTTTTACGTTAGCACCGGCTACCGAAGGAGCTCCTACTTTTACTGATCCGTTGTTGCTTACTAGCAACACATTGTTAAGTTCAATGCTGGCGCCTTCCTCTTGTTGTAACCTGTGTACGTAAAGAGTTTGGTCTTTTTCTACTTTGAACTGTTGGCCAGCGATTTCCACTATTGCAAACATGTTTGTTATAATTAAATTGTTAAAAGGACCGCAAATATATGCCTATTTCAACCAATTACAAGCACTTCAATTAAAAAATATACTTGGGTTTAATTTGTATCTACGATATTTAGCGTATTGATACTTGTTTTAACAATAATTTATTTTGTTATATGATGATGTTCACCCCTAAACCCAAGCACGATACCACACAAATGTACGAAAAGATGATTGCCCAATGCGAATCTTTTCATTTAAATGATTGGAATCACCTTAAACCATTGCTTGCTGCCGAATTGGAGAGCTTTATATTGATGGTAAAGTGGATTAAACAAATGCAAGAACTAAAGGAAATGACCATTGAGCAGGCCCGTATTCATATTGATATTCAGAAAAATACCATGCGCACTCGCTTGGCTGCTTTACCCGGCATGGATTTATTAAAAGTAGAAAGTGTTTTAAATAGTTGTATGGATAGTATAAGGGTTGATATTTATAATTATACCGGCTGGGTATTGATGTAGTTGCTTTAATGTAAGGTTTTTTGTGTAAAGTTTTGGGTAATTGCCATTAATTTATTTAATTTGATTTTAATCTAGTGAATAAGGTTCTAATCTGTTAAATTATACAAGTAAATGGTTTATAAGCTTTTATTGATTGATGATGATGTGGAAATAGCTGCACAAATTAATCAGATATTAACAACTAATGGTTTTTTGGTAACCATGGCAAATACACCACAGCAGGCTTTAGATGCTTTGGTAGAGCGTTACGATTACATTTTGTGTGATTATGCCATGGGAAACATGGATGTTTCTGCTTTTTTATGTCAACTTAAAGAAATTCAACCGCAAGCAATTTTGTTGTTGCTGTCGGGTTTTAACGGATTAAAATATTGTGCTTCATTGGGGCAATCGGGCGTAAGCGATGTGGTTATTAAACCAATTATTACCGAAGAAATTTTGGCTGTTATCCATCAGTCAAAAGTTAAGGAGTCAACTCAAAAAATTACGGCTAAAGATGTATCGCTAATCACATCAGAATTTAATGAATCTGATTTTACCGATTGGGTAGGTTACTCATCAACCCAAACACCTGAAACATTACTTGATAAATTTAATCAGCAATTAAATGCCCTCTGGGATGAAACCAATGCTTTATTGCTTATGCATCCACCTCATGCTGGTGCAGGAAACTTTATTTACAATCTTGCCAAAAACGATACACAAACATCCGGTAATTTTGTTCATGTAAATTGTAAAGCCATGCTTCCTGAAAACATGTTCAAGCATTTATTTGGTTACGAAAAAGGTGCATTTACAGGTGCATTTGCTGCAACACCTGGTGTTTTAGAGCAATCGTTAGGTGGTGTGGTAGTTTTAAATGGTATTGAGAATTTAAGCAATGAAGCACAAATTGCCATAGTTACGGCTTACGAAAAAGGTTTTTTTACCAGAATTGGTGGAACAAATCAATTGCCATTAAACTTTAAATTAATTGCCACAACAAATTTAACATTGGGTGAAGATGACTTGAGATCACTCTTGCGCCAAGATTTTTTTAAACTATTTAAAGGATTAGAGCAAAATTTACCTATGCTTGCCCAACGTAAAAAGGACATACTGCCCAATGCGATTTTGCTTTTGCAACGTATTAAAACAAAATATGGTTTACAAGCCGAAACTATTGGTGATGAGGCTGCAAAATATTTGTTAAGCTATAATTGGCCGGGAAATTGGCACGAACTATATTTAACTTTAAGACGTGCTGCTTTTTTGTGTGATGAGAGTTATATAAACACACCCGATTTGCCCTTACAGCTTACCCATCAAAATAGGTTTAATACAACTAGTCAAGCCCAGGTTACTTTGCCCAAAAATGCAGAGTTTGATATATTTTCGGCAAACCAAATTGCCAAAATAAACGAGCAAGTGCCTAAACTTAAGGCAATAGCAGCCGAGGCAGAGTTGGAAACCATTAACAGGGTTTTACATTCGGTTAAGTTTAACAAAACCAAAGCTGCAAAAATTTTAGGGGTTGACAGAAAAACACTGTACAACAAAATGATGAAACACAAAATTGTTAAGTTATCTGATAAAAATTAGTTCTTGTTGGTGGAAATAAGTTGCTTTCAACTCAGGCAATGTTATAACTTGCAGCTATGGAAAATCAACCCAAAGAAGCATTTAACGAAATTGTTGATCACCTTCAGGATTATGTAGAAACCCAGAAGGAAATAATTAAGTTACAAACCGTAAAGCACGGAAGTTTTGCAGTAGGAAATATTGCCGCTGTATTGCTGTTGGCTTTATTCTTACTGGTTACGTACTTGTTTTTAAATGTGGCATTGGCACTACTTATTGCCAACACAAGCAGTTTATTTATGGCGTTTTTATGGGTTGGTTTAGGTAATCTAATAGTGGCAATATTGGTTTATTTGTTACGTAATACTTTAGTTGTGCGCCCCATTCAAAATATCATCATCAAACTAACTACCGAATAACATGGCAAAAAATATTGTTGAATTAGAAAAGCAATTGTTGTTGCTTGAAGTTAAAAAGGAGGAGCAAGTAAAACAACTTAAAGCCGACTTTACTGCTATTGTAGATTCGCTTAAACCAGCCAATATTATTAAGCGCGGCTTTAACGAGTTGGTTGGTATTGATAAGTCGGTTACAAGTAGCCCGTTGTTTACTGGTGTAGCTGGTTTTGCCGGTACGTTTTTATTAGAAGAGTTTATTTTTAAACGCGGTGGTTTTTTATCCCGTGTACTAACCAGTATTTTGGCTAGCAGTGTTTTTCAAGATATTATTAAAGGAGAAGATTCTGTATTGAAAAAGTGGGTACTGAAACTAAAAGATAAGTTCAAGAAAAAAGATAATCCTCTTGATACAGACAATGAATCGGAGTTGTTAGAGGATTCATGGCCTGAGGTTCCGCCTGCCAAATAAATTGCATTTTATCTATCGTTATTAAATCGTACTGGTTTTTGCCGAAAACTTGTGGATAGCAAAACAGGTTGTAGTGCTACTTTGCCAACATGAGTATGGATTTTTTTACCAGTAACCTGGAGCAACTAAGTGTACACGAAGTTGGCAACAAAAACAATGGCGGACAACTTTATGCTTCGGCAGATAGTTTGGAAGTGAATGATGAAAACCTAGTTGCTTTACTACAACACTACTTTTTAAAGCCATTTACCCAGCAAGAGTTTTGGCAGTTTACATCAAGCAATGATGATGTAAATTTAAATCCAGTGTATTCGTTTGCACAACAAATTTTTAATCAAACACCATCGTTTCATTTACAAACCATAAATATTGCTAAACATTTATTTGAGTGTACCAATCACCCCAATATAAAAGATGGCGATTTATATGTGGCTTATATCAGTCATGTAAAGTTGGGTGATGATATTTGTGATGCGGTTGGTATTTTTAAATCGGAACACAAAGAACCCTTTTTAAAAACCAAACGCAAAGGCAAAGAATACAGCATTAATGCCGATGAAGGTATTAACATTGATAAGCTAGATAAAGGTTGTATTATTTTAAACCTAAACGAAGAGCAAGGTTATAAAGTTGCCATTATTGATAAAGCCGGACGTGGTGCTGAAGCTTCCTATTGGAAAGACGATTTTTTACAAGTAAAAACCTGTGCTGATGATTACAATTACACACGTAATTTTTTGAATGTAGCTAAAGCCTATGTTACCCAACAATTAACTGAAGAGTTTGAGGTGACCAAGGCTGATCAAATAGATTTGTTGAATAAATCGGTGAATTACTTTAAAGAAAACGATCGTTTTGTTGCCGAAGAATTTGCGGCTTCTGTTTTTGAAGATAGCACCGTAATTAACTCGTTTAACGCCTTTAAACAAACCATGCAAACTGATGGCGATTTAGATATGGCCGATGGTTTTGATATCAATACACAAGCCGTAAAAAAGCAGGCACGTATTTTTAAAAGTGTTTTAAAATTGGATAAAAACTTTCACATTTATATTCATGGAAACCGCAATTTAATTGAGCGTGGTGAAGATGA
>CAZRVA010000130.1:0-7685 GCA_964603255.1 uncultured Chitinophaga sp. | reverse complement strand
ATGGCTGTTAACTGGAAAAAAGCTGAAGAGTATGTAAAAGCAGGGAAAGGCAAAAAAGTACCTGCTAACTATGCACACAATACTTGGGATGAGAAAACACACAGTGCAAAATCTGAAATGAAAAAAGAAGTTATTATTCTTGACTCAAAAGAATTTGCTGACTTATGCTACATGATTCCTTGTCCTAAATCTCCACATGGTTGCGATGTTGACCCAAGCGGTGAGTACATTGTAGGTAGTGGTAAATTAGCTGCTTTGATTCCTGTATTTAGCTTTGATAAAATTCAAAAAGCAATTGCTGATAAAGCTTATGATGGACAATACGAAGGCATTAACGTAATTAAATACGAAGCTGCTTTATACGGTGAAGTTAAAAAACCGGGTCTTGGCCCATTACATACCGAGTTTGATGGAAACGGTAACGCATACACTTCATTCTTCGTTTCATCTGAGGTGGTTAAATGGAACATCAAAGACTTAAAAGTATTGGATCGCGTTCCTACTTTCTACTCTGTTGGTCACTTATGTATACCGGGTGGTGATAGTAAAAAACCATTTGGTAAATACTTAATTGCTTACAACAAAATTACCAAAGATAGATACTTACCAACCGGACCAGAATTATCGCAAAGTGCGCAGATATATGATATCAGTGGCGAGAAAATGCAGTTAATTTTAGACTTCCCAACTATTGGTGAGCCACACTACGCACAAGCTGCACCTGCAGAATTGATTGCTCCTAACTCAACCAAAATTTTCAAAATTGCCGAAAACCAACATCCTTACGTTGCTAAAGGCGAAGCTGAAACTAAAGTTGTTCGCGAAGGCAAAAAAGTACACGTGTACATGACATCTATTCGTTCTCACTTCTCACCTGATAACATTGAAGGTGTAAAAGTTGGAGATGAAGTTTACTTCCACGTAACTAACCTTGAGCAAGATTGGGATGTACCACATGGTTTTGCTGTAAAAGGCGCATCTAATGCAGAATTGTTAATTATGCCAGGCGAAACTTCAACCTTAAAATGGGTTCCTGAAAAAGCAGGTATGTATCCAATTTATTGCACCGACTTCTGTAGTGCATTGCACCAAGAAATGCAAGGATATGTTCGCGTATCTCCTGCAGGTAGCAACGTTCCTTTAACATTTAGTTTAGGAAATACTGCTGCTCCTGAAGCAAAAAAATAATTAAAAAATAAACCAAAGAGGTGCGGATGAATATTGCATCTGCACCTCTTTTTAATGTAAATAAAATGAATAACGATAATCATTTAAAAGTATCATCCCGTATCATGCTGGTATTAGCAGCAGTTATGTTGGTTTCATCTTTATTTGTTGCCATTTGGCGTATTGAGCTTGATGCTCCACAATACCCGGAAGGTTTAGCTCTTTTAATTTATGCCAACAAACTAGGCGGTGATGTTGACATTATAAATGGTTTAAATCACTACATTGGTATGCAAACTTTACATACCGAAAATTTTATTGAATTTACTTTATTACCCTACCTTATTGGAGCATTTGCAGTTTTTTCTTTACTCACGGCATTGCTAAATAGCAAAAAAATATTAACCGTACTTTTAATTGCATTCGTTTTGTTTGGTGTAGTATCTATGGTTGATTTTTACCAATGGAACTACAACTATGGTCATAACCTTGATCCTAATGCAGCCATTAAAGTTCCCGGCATGGCTTATCAACCGCCACTTATAGGCTTTAAACAATTATTAAACTTTGGTGCATACTCTATTCCTGATACTGGTGGATGGTTATTTATTGGAGCTGGTTTGATGATGTTAATTGCAACTGTTTTTGAAAATAATTTATTAAGCAAATTCAAAAAAAATAAATCTGTTTACGCAACCATTTTTGGTTTGATGCTGGTTACATCATGTACACAAGCCGGACCAAAAGCCATAAGCATAAATACAGACCAATGCGAGTTTTGCAAAATGACCATAACCGATGCTAAGTTTGCAAGCCAGTTGGTTACAGCAAAAGGCAGGGTTTATGTGTTTGATGATTTAAAATGTTTAACCAATTATAAAAAAGCTCAACCACAACCCGAAACCAGTATGTTTTATGTGGCCGATTTTTTAAATCCAACTTCATTTTTATTAATTGAAAATACTACACTAATTAGCAGCCCCAATATTAAAAGCCCAATGGGCGGTGGAATGGCTGCATTTGCTGATGCTAAATCAGCAGAACCATATATAGAGCAATATCAGGCAGAAATTACTTCATGGGATTAGGCGCTTTACATATTAAACCAACTTTTATTCAACTTGCTTGTGTAGTATTGCTATTCATTACACAACAAGCCAATGCTAAAACATGGCATGTTAGCAAAGAAAAAAATAGCCTATCAATAAAAGAAACGCTGAAGTTAACGGCACCTTACGATACCGTAATTGTGCACCAAGGCACATATCAAGAAGGTAATATCATTATTGATAAACCGCTATACTTTTTGGGTGAAAACAACCCAATATTGGATGGACAAAAAAAGTTTGAGATTCTTTCCATCAAATCAAACCACGTATTAATAAACGGATTTACTGTTAAAAACTCCGGTTACGGCACATTAGATGACCCAGGAGGAATTAAGGTGTATGATGCAGATGATGTTACCATATCAAACAATATTTTAGATGACAACTTTTTTGGCATTTACATACAATACGGAAAACACTGCATCATTAAAAATAATAAAATTACTGCTTACGGTGTTGAAGAACAACAAATAGGTAACGGCATACACTGCTGGAAAAGCGATAGCCTACAAATAATTGGCAACAACATTACAGGTCATCGCGATGGCATTTATTTCGAGTTTGTTTCGGGCTCTATTATTTGGAGAAACATAGCTTGCAAGAATATACGTTATGGTTTGCACTTTATGTTTTCTAACAACGATGCATACATTAGC
The DNA here is from genome assembly GCA_964603255.1 of uncultured Chitinophaga sp. Taxonomy (GTDB): domain Bacteria; phylum Bacteroidota; class Bacteroidia; order UKL13-3; family UKL13-3; genus UBA6183. Next base: position 4,753 of record CAZRVA010000130.1, on the reverse strand, counting down.
AATGTGTTTAGAGAAAACGGAGCAGGTGTAGCGGTTATGTTTACCAAAGGTGTTAAAATGTTTAACAATTGGTTTGAAGACAATTGGGGTGATGCCGCTTATGGTTTATTACTTAAAGAAATATCAGACAGTTATATTTTTAACAACCGTTTTACTACCAATACTTCGGGTATATACATGGAAGGTACAAGCCGCATTATTGTAGAAAAAAACAGCTTTAAAGAAAACGGCTGGGGCATGAAAATTCAGGCCAGCTGTATGGACAATAAAATTACCCAAAACAATTTTTTAGGTAACACTTTTGATGTGAGTACAAACGGAACCGTAGTGCTAAACGAGTTTATTCAAAACTACTGGGATAAATACAAAGGCTACGATTTAGATAAAAACAATATTGGTGATGTGCCTTATCATCCGCTTAGTTTATTTTCGGTAATTGTAGAAATGAATGCACCCGTAATGTTACTCTTCAGAAGTTTTTTTATTAGCATGCTCGAAGAATCGGAAAAAATTATTCCGAGCCTTACACCCGAAAATTTTATTGATAACCAACCGCTAATGCGTGCAATTAAATTATGATCGAAATTCAAAACTTATCCAAACGATTTGGCAAACTACAAGTGCTTAATAACGTTTCGCTAAAATTAAACAAAGGCGAATGTGTAGCACTTATTGGCCCAAACGGTTGTGGTAAAACTACCCTTATAAAGTCTATACTTGGCATGGTTGTGCCCGATTCGGGAACCATATTATTTAACCAAAAACCCATTAACAAAGATGTAACCTACCGCAACCATATTGGCTACATGCCGCAAATTGGTCGTTACCCCGAAAACATGAGTATTGGCCAAGTAATACACATGATTAAAGACATCAGAAAAAGCAGTACAGCCGAAGATAATGAGTTAATGCATACCTATCAGCTGGAAAGTTTATCTGATAAAAAAATGCGCACCTTATCAGGCGGTACTACACAAAAAGTAAGTGCCACAATAGCCTTTATGTTTAACCCCGATGTGTTAATTTTAGACGAACCCACAGCTGGTCTAGATCCCATTGCAGCCGAGTTGCTCAAAGAAAAAATCATTAAAGAGAAAGAAAAAGGTAAACTCATTATCATTACTTCACATTTATTAAGTGAATTGGATGATTTGGTTACACATTTAATTTTTATGCAAGAAGGTCAAGTTCGTTTTCATAAAGACACCCATAAAATTAAAGCAGAAACCGGACAAACCACCTTATCAAAAGCCATTACTCACATTTTAAAATCGGGATATCATGAATAGAATCATCAAGTTTGTGATGCTCGACATCATTAAAAATAAAATTGTACTATCCTATGCTATACTACTGGCTATTTTATCGTGGAGTGTGTTTAGCCTAGAAGATAACAGCGCAAAAGGATTGCTTACTTTATTAAATGTAATGCTGTTAACTGTTCCGTTGGTTAGCATTATTTTTTCAACCATATACATTTACAACAGTTCCGAGTTTATCGAGCTCATGGTAAGTCAGCCCATTAAGCGCAGCAAAATCTGGATTAGTTTATACATGGGTTTGTGCTTGGCTTTAATCACTGCATTTTTTATAGGTATTGGTTTACCACTTTTACTTTACGCACCACTACACATTGGTATTGTATTTAACATTACCGGGTTTTTAGTAACCATCATATTTATTGCCATCGCATTTTTAAGCGCAGTTTTAGCGCGCGATAAAGCCAAAGGCATTGGTATGTCTATTATGCTTTGGTTGTTTTTTACCATGTTGTTTGATGGCCTGGTTTTGTTCATGTTGTTTCAACTGGCCGACTACCCCATAGAGCAAGCCATGGTATTAATAACCATGTTAAGCCCTGTAGATATTGCACGTATTTTAATGCTGCTGCAATTAGATATTTCGGCACTATTAGGTTATACCGGAGCCATATTTAAATCGTTTTACGGAAGCGAAAATGGCATTATTGTTTCCTTCTTAATTTTGTTTGTATGGGCTATGGTTCCATTTCTCATATCATTAAAAAAATTCAACAAAAAAGATTTATAACAGTACGAACATGAACAACGATATTTTAAAAAAACTGCAAGATAAATACGAATCAGCGGGAGAAAACCCGGAGACTTATTTAAATGGATTATACCACGCCAAACCCATTACTTATTGGGATTACGTAGAAGTTGACACTTTACTTTCGTTGCAAAAACCTCGTACCAATTTTAAAGACGAGGAAATTTTTATTATGTACCACCAAGTAACCGAGTTGTTTTTAAAATTAACCCTACACGAAATTAAACAAGTGGTAAACGAGCCCGTGTTAACCAACGCGTATTTGTTAAATAAACTTACCCGCATTATTCGTTACACCCAAATGCTTACCAACTCTTTCGATATTATGAAAGATGGTATGGATTACGATGACTACAATACTTTTAGGGCAACGCTTACACCGGCAAGCGGGTTTCAAAGTGCACAGTTTAGGTTTATAGAAATTTACTGTACACCCATTAAAAATTTGGTAAACAAAGCCGGACAAGAACGTTTATCGGCCAACCCAACTATTGACGAATTGTTTGAACACATTTATTGGAAAGATGCCGGACTAAACCGTAAAACTGGACAAAAAACACTTACCCTACAATTGTTTGAAGAAAAGTATTTAGACGAATTTAAAACCCTGGCACAAAAAGTATCGGGCAATACCATAGCCGAAAGAATAGCAGCCATGCCCGATAAAAGTGCTGAACTTAACGATAAACTTCGCGAGTTCGATCACCTGTACAATGTGGTTTGGCCTATGGTACATTTAAATACTGCCAAACATTATTTAGACAGTAAAAACGAAAACCAACAAGCCACAGGAGGCTCAGAGTGGAAAAAATATTTACACCCGCAATTCCAGCAACGTAAATTTTTCCCCGAGTTGTGGAGCGATAACGAAAAACAAAACTGGGGCACACAATCATAACCCCCAAAAAGTAACCCGCGAACAATAGAATAGTTTATGAAAAAGCTACACGACATAAGCAGTAAAACCGACATTGAACTTATGATTAATGCGTTTTATGAAAAGGTAAAACAAGATGCCTTATTAAGTGTGTACTTTGAGCACACCAATTGGAAAAAACACATACCTGTTATGGTCATCTTTTGGGAAAACATTCTATTCTTTTCGGGCGATTACTCCGGCAATCCCATGGCCAAACATAAACACATACACCATAAAAATCCATTAAGCAAAAAACACTTCAACCGCTGGCTAAGTTTGTTTACCGCCACTGTAAACGAAAACTTTGAAGGACCAAACGCAAACCTTGCCATACAACGTGCCGAAAGCATAGCACACGTTATTTTATCTAAACTCACAGCGCATTAATTTGGGGCTTTCCATAAAGCACACCCAAAGCGCAACCCACGCAAGTGGCTTTACGGCCGGGTGTTCCGTGCTACTTCGGTAGCACTTCCACCCCCTAAGCCGGGGTTTAACTTCCGTAAATAATTTATCATAAACTGTAAAATCGTCATATAAAAATGCAACTTGGGGTTGCACGCCAAACCGCCTAACTTTTTGTCTTGAAACAAAAAGTTAGCAAAAAATTCAAGGCTTATGAGATTTTTGCTACAAGTTACGCTTGTTGTATGCCGCGCAATCAAAGCCATTTCGCTGCGCTTCATTTCCTGATTGCTTACCTAGCCCAACGCCAATACAACTGCACTTACTTGCTACGCAAAAAACTCATATGCCGTATAGAGTCCTTCAAGCATGCTTCATCATTCAAGCATGTGTTTTTATTAAATCTCAAATCAATAACTTTTGCTTGAATTACTCAGGTGCGGTGGGTGTCCACGAATGGTATGAAATCTGACTGATTCTTTCCGAAGCTTCGGAACCACGGGCGGTTGGATTTGTGCGAGGAATCAGGTCGGATTTGGCATTCGTTGGCTCCTTTTTGGTTACTTTTTAACTCGTTGTTATCTATTGTTTTTGGCCTCGTTGAATTGGCATTTGGAGAAGCAAAATGTAACAAAGAAATTTATCATACAAGCCTTGCGCATAGACATAACTGAGGGCTAGAAAATAATTTTCCATTTTATATGCTGACCCTAGAAGGGTCAAATGTTTATAGAAAGATAAATTGCCAATTCGGATTCCGACCTCAAAGAGGTCGCATGTTTTAAAACCACGCGACAAATTTATTTTTATGCGACCCCGAGGTTAAGCTGCGCTTCACTCGGGGTCGATTTCATGGTCGTTAAACATTTTCTATAAACATGTAATCCCTCCGGGATTATTTGTTTTACGACAATTGTGGTTGACTTTTAAATGATGATTAAATATCAATGGAGTTGAAATTAAATATGTTTCTTATCACACCGACCTCAGCGAGGTCGAATGTTTATAGAAAATAATATATCGAATATAATTCCGACCTCAAAGAGGTCGCATGTTTTAAAACCACGCGGCAAATTTGTTTTTATACCAATAAATTCCTTATTTGGTATGGTATTAAACCCCTAATTCAAATGAAAATCACTAGCCCTAATTCATTTACTCTATTTAAAATTAATACGAAACACTTATCCGTTTATAACCGGATAAACCTTCGCAATATTGAATGTTTAATACAATATTGTGCACCTAACCAAGGAATGAGGTACGCAGATAAGTAAGTTATCGGTAACTCTATGACGACAGTGCAAACATTAACGGACATCAGTAAAATGAACGAGACAACAAGTTTGGCAAAGCCAT
>CAZRVA010000129.1:5997-7687 GCA_964603255.1 uncultured Chitinophaga sp. | reverse complement strand
TGGCTGATGGTGCTGCCGCAGAACCGCCCGTTTTTTTGTTGCGGTTAAATGGTTTCTTTTTAAACGGCTTTTTAAAACCAGGTTTCTGTTGCTGAGTTTTATTTCTAACCTCAGGATGATAAGTTGGCTGCTCTCCCATTTCTGTAGGCAAAGTAAGTTTGCTTACTTCATAACCTATTAAACCTTCAATACCTGCAAATTTGCGTTGGTCTTTTGGTGTAATAAAAGTAATGGCTGTTCCTGTAGTTTCGGCACGTGCAGTACGGCCAATACGGTGCACATAATCTTCCGGATCGGGTGGAACATCATAATTTACCACCAAACTCACACCATCCACATCAATCCCTCTTGATAAAATATCGGTACCAATCAACACCTGTAAATCGCGGTTACGGAATGCACGCATAATTTCTTCTCGCTCGGCTTGTTCAAGGTCGCTGTGAAATGCTTTTATGGTAAGTTTATTGCGTTTTAACTCACGTTCTAAATCCTTTACTTTATCTTTAGTGCTACAAAATATAATTACACTGCCATGTTCTTTATCCTGCAACAAGTGTTTTACCAAAGGCGTTTTTTGCGTATCGTAAACCATGTAGGCTTGCTGCAAAATTCCTGCTGCCGGCTTGCTAATAGCAATGCTAATCTCTTCTGGTGTGTTTAATATTTTATTGGCAAGGGTTCTTATTTTGGGTGGCATGGTTGCCGAAAACAAAAGGGTTTGGCGCTCTTTGGGTAAATAGTTAATGATGCGAACAATATCATCATAAAAACCCATATCCAGCATCCTGTCGGCTTCATCTAAAATTAAATGTTTAATGCTGCTCATATCAACCGAACCGCTTGAGGTAAGCATAGCCAATAAACGACCAGGAGTTGCAATTACAATATCAGCGCCTTCGCGCATGGCTTTTTGTTGTTGGGTAAATATTTGTCCATCGCCACCTCCATACACTGCAACTGAACTAATGCCGGTAAAATAGGCTAATCCTTCTACTTGTTGGTCTATTTGCTGCGCCAACTCACGTGTTGGAGCAATAATTAATGTACTCAATTTACCTACACCTTCATTCACAATTTTGTTCATAACGGGTAATAGGTATGCAGCAGTTTTACCTGTTCCGGTTTGTGCACAGGCAATTAAATCTTTGTTGCTCATCACAACAGGTATAGCCTTTTCTTGTATGGGAGTTGCGTTATCAAAACCCATGGCATCAAGGCCATCTAATAAGGTTTGATTAAAGTTAAATTCGTGAAATGTCAAAAGTTGTAAACTATATTATTGTTGCAATATAGGTTATTTAATGATGTGGTGATGTCAAAAAAAATATTGGTTTGGCAATGATTAATGTATGGAATGCGCGGTGCACAATGCAGAGCTACTTTAATAAAATCTTCAATTCTTTTTTATGCAATGCGCGGTGCACATTGCAGTATGATTTCGCCCCTTCAGGGCTGGCATTGATGAAACAACATTTATTCCCAAGCGCTGAAAGTGCGCATTCTTATTGCAAGGTGGCAAAACTCCTCGCATAGTTAAAAGAAATTGGCAAACTGTTTATATGCAATGCGCGGTGCACATTGCGGCATGATTTCGCCCCTTCAGGGCTGGCATTGATGATTCACAAGCGCTGAAATTGCGCATTCTTATTGCAAGGTGGCAAAACTCCTCGCATAGTTAAAAGAAATTGGC
>CAZRVA010000129.1:0-5897 GCA_964603255.1 uncultured Chitinophaga sp. | reverse complement strand
AATTGCGCATTCTTATTGCAAGGTGGCAAAACTCCTCGCATAGTTAAAAGAAATTAGCAATCTGATTATATGCCATGCGCGGTGCAGATCGCAGTTAAGATTTAACTCTTAAACGATTTCATAAACCACAAACTATAAACCACAAACTATAAACTATAAACTACCCCACCTGCACACCTTTAGTTAGTTGCATTACTATTTTATACAACTGCTCTTGGTTTACAGGTTTGGTTAAATAAGCATCCATACCAATTTGTTTTACACGTTGTTCGGTTCCCTCAGTCACATCAGCAGTTATTGCTATAATCGGAATGTTTAAATTATCAACCCCGGCCTCTCCTGCTCTAATGGCTGTTGCTGCTTCGTAACCATCCATTACCGGCATTTGTAGGTCCATTAAAATTACATCATACCTATCTTGTTGCAGCATGTTTAAACACTCGCCACCATGGTTAGCCATAGCAAATTTGGTGTCTTTCCATTGTTTCAAAATCAGTTTCATCAGTAATTGATTCATCGAGTTGTCTTCAACCACCAATACATTTAAACCTTGTTGTATGGTTTGGATTGATTGTGTTGGAGGCACTTCTTCTAACTTTGGTTTATCGGCAGCAATGGTAAACGGCAATTGTAAGGTACACTTGGTTCCTCTACCAATTTTGCTCTCCATCTGTATGTCACCATGGTTCAACTCAACCAGTTTTTTAACAATAGATAAGCCTAAACCTAAACCGCCAAACTTACGGGTATTACTAATGCTTTCTTGCATAAACGACTCGTAAATGGTGTCCATTTTATCTTTAGGAATTCCCACTCCTGAATCGCTGATGATAATTTGTAAATCAGCTTTGTCATCATACTTGTTCAGTAAGTTTATTTTAACATGAACATAACCGGTATTGGTAAACTTAATGGCATTGTTTAATACATTATTAATGATTTGTGCAAACCTTACTGAGTCGCCATGAAGCGTTTGTGGTATACGTTCGTCTATTTCAAAAGTAAACAGCAACTCCTTATCGGCAGCTTGTTTTTGGGCGTTTAGTTTTATTTGATTGAACAATAACTGTGGTTCAAAATCGTGGCTGTTTAGTTTTAATTCGCCTCTTTCAATCTGACTAAAATCCAAAACATCATTAACCGAACTTAATAAACTTAACGATGAATATTTAATCACCTCAAAGTTTGAACGCACTTTGTCTTCCAGCTGTTCTTTCAACATCACATCAGCAATACCCATAATGGCATTAAGCGGTGTGCGCAGCTCATGACTCATATTGCTCATAAAGTAAGATTTGAGCTCGTTCATGTCTTCCGACTTTTTTAAAGCAATGGTTTGTGCTTTTTCTTTCTCGCTTTTTAACTTACGTATTAAGTTAGACATGGAAAGTGAGAGGAAAATAACCTCTGCCCCTGTTCCTAATTTTGAGCTGTTTTCTGTTAAAAATGAATTAGGTATGGCACCAAAATTACTCAAAATAAAAAACGTCATACCCAATGCCAACGAGCCAATACCTACTGTAAAAAACGGATCAACCGGAATACGTTTTACATACATGGTAACAATGGTGCCCATTAACGTAAACAAAATAAACAGCGCTAACGCGTTAATGTACAAATAACTAAACGTAGGAATTTGTATAGGCAATACAATCAACACCAACAATAAACCTGTGGCGTAGGCATGACCAACATATAGTTTATTTAATTGAGGTAAACTGTCGTTTATTTTTAAGAAACTCTTGCCATACATGCCAAAAAACAAGGTGGCTAAAGAGGCAAACAATATCACTCCTTTTAACGAAAGCATGCTCGCACTTGGGCCAAAGTACTGAAACCACATGCCATCTAACGAAAACTGCATCAACCCAATGGTTATTACATACAAGCTGTAGTATAAAAACGATTTATCGTGTAAGGCAAAATAAAAGAACAGATAAGTGATTGATGCCAAAAAGATAATGCCATAAAATATACCATATACCAACTGCTCGTTGTAGGTTGAAATGATAAAGTCATCGGCTGTATGTAGCTTTAAACCTAAGTTTAATACTTCGCCATCGCTTTTTAAATTTAAGTAAAAGTTGGTGGTTTGATTAGGGGCTAATTCTACTTTAAATACCGATTTGCGGTGGTTAAAATCCCTTTCTTTAAACGGAATAGCATCACCACTTTGTTGTTTTTTAATGTTGCCATCGGCAGTTTGGGTATACAAATAAACGTAATCGGTAATGGGGCGAGCGGCCTCTAAATAATATACCAAATTGGTGTTGGTGGTATTGGTAATGGAAAAGTTTAACCAGTAATAATGATCGGTAAATCCGGTATTGGCACTTTGGTGCTCAATGGGTTGCGCATTTAGTTTGGGGTAATCGACTATAAATTCCTGAACGTTGTATTGCTTCAACTCTGCATCCACCAATTTCATGAACGGGTACAATTGAAACAAGCTGCTGTTGCGGTTATAATCATCTATAACCAAAGGTTGAGCGCGCAAAAAAACGGCTAGGAATAGGGATAGCAGTAAAAAACAATAGCGTACTTTCATTTTAGTTTGTTTAGTTAACGGATTAGGAACTTAATAAACGATATTTATGGCAAAAGGGTTTTGAACAAATAGAAAATTCGAAATAATAAATTCAAAACTCGAAAAATGGATTGGATATAACCACAAGAATACCTTCGGTATGATGTTTTACCGCAAAGCGAATAGATGCCTTCGGCATGGTTTTAACCACAAAGATCACAACGGGAGAACACTAAGAGCACAGCGGGATGCCTTCGGCATGGAAGCGAGCACAGCGGATACCTGCGGTATGGGTTTAAACGCAGAGTCGCGGAGGACGCAGACCGAATCGTCTGTTTGAGATGCCTGAGGCATTGGGTTTTAACCACAAGGTGCACCAAGTTCCTAAGCTTCGGAACTTGGCATAGTCGCGAGTGATTTCAAATCTTTGTGCCCCTTGTGTTTTCTTTGTGTCCCTTGTGGTTAAAGTCTTCGCTGTTATCGCTGTGGTTATACCAGATAAAATTTTACTTTAACCTCAAAAGTTATTTACTTGCAGGTATTACATGAGTATTCAAAACAACCATACTTCCCTCCTTACCCGACTTACTGCGCTTTGGGCACTTAGCGAAAGTGGTCTTGGTGGTTTTATGCACGCCCTTAAAATTCCCTTTACCGGATTTTTTCTGGGTGGTTTTGCCATTGTTATTATTACACTTATTGCGCACCATACGCACCATAAAAGCAAATCAATTTTACAAGCCACCTTGCTGGTAATTTTGGTTAAAGCATTAGTTAGTCCGCACTCGCCACCCATGGCTTATATTGCTGTTGCGTTTCAAGGTTTATCGGGTTTGGCCTTATTTGCTTTAATTCCCAACACACGCCTGGCTGCTGCTTTATTTGGGTTGATAGCCTTGATGGAAAGTGCCGTACAAAAGTTTTTAGTCATGACCTTAATCTTCGGTAAATCGCTTTGGGAAGCCTTAGATTTATTTGTGAAAGCCATTTTGAAAGACCTTTCATTTATTACCGATTTTTCTTTTAGCTTTTGGTTGATTGCCTTGTACACCGCTATTTACAGCGTGTGGGGATTGATAGTTGGCATTTGGGCCGGTGGCTTACCGCAACAATTGTATGATAAATCTGATGAGGTATTGTTTCAACTTCAAAACCTAAACTATTCATCGCAAGATGTATTGGCGCACAAAAAACGCAAACGCAAAGGCAAAATAATTGGTGCCGTGTTTATGTTGTTGTTTATTGTTTCGGTGTTTGCCTTACAAGGCCTTGGCGGAAAAGCCTTGTACGCCATATTGCGCGCTGTGGCTGCTTTGGTGTTAATGTTTTATGTTTTAAACCCTGCACTTAAATGGGCCATACAAAAGTGGGCCAACAAACAACAAGCTGCCAATAAACAAACCCTGGCTCAGTTGGTAGATTTAATGCCCGACTTAAAAAGCAACCTCGCTCCTGCTTTAAAAATTGCCCAACTACAAAACAAAGGTTTAAAAGTGTACCCCGCTTTTGTGGTTAATTTAATTGTGTTGAGTTTGTACCGAAACGCCTAACATGCCCAACCAAATTTTTATTTTAAGCAGGCCTATTAAAACAGGCAAAACTACTTTACTTAAAAGTTGGGTTGATACACAACAAAACGTTGGTGGCATTTTAACCCCCGATGTAAATAACACGCGTATGTTGTACAACATTGACCCAAAAACGTTTCATCCACTACAAACACAAAACCCCGAAAACAGCATGAGCATTGGTCGGTTTTTGTTTGATAAAAATGGTTTTACAACTGCGCAAAGTATCTTGTCGCAATGCTTAAAAGCGCAATACAGTTGGGTGATTGTTGATGAAGTGGGTCGTTTGGAAATGGATAACAAAAGCGGATTAGAACCCACCTTAACACAAATAATAAACGCCTATAAAAACCATGAAGTAAACGGAAATTTATTGTTGGTTGTACGCGATTATTTGTTGCACGATGCCATTAATTATTACCAAATTCCGGAGGCTGAAGTGTTGCATACCGACTTTTTTAGAACCGATTTACCCAAACCCACCTACAATACAAATCCATTAATTGGTTTGGTATTGTGCGGTGGCCAAAGTGTCAGAATGGGGCGCGATAAAGCTTTTATTACCTACCACAACAAACCACAATACGCGCACGTAGCAGATATGTTACAACCTTTTTGTGATGAGGTATACATCTCGTGCAATGCACAACAAAAAAACAACATTACCCAATACTATAAATACATAGAAGATAATGCGACTTTTAAAAACGCAGGTCCTTTAACAGGCGTATTGAGTGCATTTAACCAATGGCCACAACACAGTTTGTTGGTAATAGGTTGCGATTACCCTTACCTAAACCGCACCGACATAAAGGCATTACTTGATGCACGACAACCGGATATAGATGTGGTGTGTTTTAAAAATACCGACACCAACTTTGAAGAACCTTTGTTGGCCATTTACGAAAAACAATGTGCCCCGCTCCTGCTTAACTTTTACCAAAACGGACAACAATCGTTAAGGCATTTTATAAAAACCGTAAACCACAAAACCTTAACGGTAAATGATAATGGAAGGTTGAAGAGTGTGGATGAAGCTCAGTAAAACAAGCATTGTAGCTCAAATAACCTAAAATTTGAGCCGTATTTGGGTTTGGCTTGAGCCGAATGGGAATACATTTACCAACTAAGGTTCTATTTTTTGAAGTTTATACATTCGGCTATTACTAAATTCATCACATGCATAGTAATAAATCAATTTATCATCAGTTGCTCTTACTTTCAGTTTCTGATTTCCATCTTCATCAAAACATTTATCAAAGCTAAACATACGATGGTGTAAAGCACCGTGCCCAAATCTAATTTCTTCTTTGGTTGGTTCACGCCAATACTCCAGCTCTTCCGGTATGATTAAAAATTTTGATTTGTGTGTCATGCTTTTTATTTCTTAATAGATAGATTAATGAAACAAAATTCGTGAAGTGCTTCGCAGTGTATTTACGTTGAAAATGATTTAAGAGAGAGGCGTGTATTGCTAATTATTTTAGTTAAGGTATTTGTTTTTAATGTATTCTGTACCCTTCTCAATTTCCGGAAACAATGATTCAGAGTTTATATTCAAATTATCTAACTGTTTAAGAATTTTTTCCTTCGAAGAACTTTCAATTATTATTCTAACTTCTTTCTTTTCAACTTTTAATCGACAATTAATCTTTGCAGGTTTCTTTATGCCACCTGTAAAACCAAAAATAAAAAAGTATCCAGATTGTCTTTTAATTCTGCTATTGTTATTAATGGGCTTGACTATCAATGTTTGGTTAAAATCTTTAGGATTAATTTCATTCGTAAAATGTGGCTTATCC
>CAZRVA010000128.1:0-7824 GCA_964603255.1 uncultured Chitinophaga sp. | reverse complement strand
CACCTTTTCTTGTCCGGGGATACTTCTGTCGGTATCTAAAATGGCTCTGTTGGCTGCTATATTAAAGTCTTCAGGAACAAACAAGTTTAATCCATAATTTATATCAATTTTATTTTGATGATATGAATTCAATAATTTTTGAACATGCCTATTAATGTTGAATGAATAGGTTCCGCTTGAGGCATCAAAAACACCACCATAATACGCCAATGATTCTGAGAAGTCAGCAATATTTTTTCGTCTGCCAAATTCATCCGAATCCCATAAATTTAATCGAGCAGGCACTGGATAGTTTTGCGTATCTTTCACGGTAAAGAATATACGCGCGCTATTAACGGCTATGGCTTTTTCAGATGCAATTTTTGACAAACTTGGAATTAATATCCTTGTTTTGATACCGGCTGCAGGCTGCAAATAACATGTTGTTCTGTGAGTGCCATTGTTGGCCGCCTGCAATGTTGACGGTAAGTTGCGATGTTTATATTGATTGGTTTTTACCTCAGCAGTTCCTGAAATTGGAAACTCATATTTTACTTGGGTTGTATCGTTTTTACAATAAACAACCAAAGCCGTTTGGGGATTATCAGACCTCAAGTTAAAATAGGCTATTGATCCGTCTCCAATTGCCATGCTTGCCTGTTCCGAAGAAATCATCAAACCTTTAAACATAGATTTGAAACTTGCCGCAGTTGCAAGCGAATCAACCGGAGCAGACTTTAGTTTATTAATAAATGCTTGGTCGGTGATTTTTATCCGCAACTGTGGAGCGTATCCCAATCGTTTTCCATTAACGTACTCAATAACACTGTCTGTAAGGTTGAAGTTGCCTGTGTATGAGCCTAGCTCTATAGGTGAAGTTTGATAGCTTCTGTTTGAATAAAAGTACTCAGATAAAGAGGTAGGGAGATCCTCGTTTACTTCATAAACCTTGATTGTTTGCTCTGTATTTTTGCCATAAATAGCAGTTTGCCCGGCATAACGAAGCTGCAAAACTACAGAATCAATGGTTTGATCCCCAAAAGTAAACCTTGCAACAGGATATAAAAATTGGGTAACAATGTTGGTAGTGGTAACACCCATCACCGGGTCGTTTATTTGACCAAGCATGTAGTAGCTTAAAAATCTTGTATCAACACTATCTGCAGGCGAGCTGTAGGTAATTACCTCAAATGTATCGGTAACTTGTACATCAAATCCACTTCGGTTACCGATTACATCAGAACCAATTTCGTTATTTTCTTTTTTGCATGAAGTATTTATCAGAATAACTGCGGTTAATAGCAGGTATGCAAAATGTTTAATTCTGTCTTTCCAATAAATTATCATACAATTTAATATAGTCTTCTACGTAACCCTCTTGTTCGTTGTGATCTAAAACTACTTTTCCTTTTTGTTTTTTGATGAAACTAGCTACTTCCGGATCAATCTCATCGCTGCATTTTACAACTGCATCGGCATGTGTAATAGCTGATTTGTACAGTCCGGTGCAAGAAGAATCCAATGAAGACATTTGTTTGTTGTCTATTGAATTTAAGCTTGCTTTACGTGCAAAGTCCTTACCTAAACTACACTCAAACTGGTTTTCAAAAACACTAAATACCACTTTAGCATTTTTAAAAACAGGCTCGTCTTTGTAAATGGTTTTTAAATACAAAGGAATTAAACCCGTCATCCAACCTTGGCAATGAATAATATCCGGCTGCCAACCTAATTTTTTTACAGTTTCTAGAGCGCCTTTGCAAAAGAAGATGGTTCTTTCATCATTATCTCCAAAGAAATCGTTGTTTTCGTCTGTGTAAACGAACTTACGATGGAAATAGTCTTCGTTGTCTAAAAAATATACCTGCATTTTGGCCTCAGGTAATGAAGCTACCTTAATGGTTAACGGATTATCATTATCATCAATCGTAATATTGATACCTGATAATCTTACAACTTCGTGTAACCTGTTTCTGCGTTCGTTGATACAACCGTATCTGGGCATTAAAACCCTGATTTCGTTGTCTTTTTCCTGAATGGCCTGAGGTAATCGTCTGGCTAACTCCGCAACTGTACTCACTTTCAAATAGGGACTCATTTCTGATGAAATGAACAAGATTTTCTTCTTTGCCATGATGGATGTGCTTAAAAAAGTCCACAAAAATATATAAAATATATAGAAAATTACTAATATACCGCCCATTTTATTTTGACAATTCATATAAACTGCACATAATTAACTATCTACATGTTTGTTTTTAAATCTATTGAACTTTTACAAGCTCATTTGTCTGAAATTCGTGCAAAAAGTGGTGCAGTTGGTTACGTTCCTACTATGGGTGCGCTACATCAAGGCCACCTTAATTTGGTGGAAGCGTCAAAAAATAAAGGTTGTTATACCGTATGTAGCATTTATGTGAACCCAACACAGTTTAACAATGCCGAGGATTTAGACAAATACCCAAATACCATTGAGCAAGACATTATTAAACTTACCAATGCTGGTTGTGATGTTTTGTTTTTGCCTGATAATAACGAAATGTATGGCGTGAATGTGGTGGCCAGCAAATACGACTTTGGCTCGGTTAGCAATAATTTTGAAGGGGCATTGAGACCTGGCCATTTTGATGGGGTGATTACTATTGTTAGTAAACTTTTTGATGCGGTAAAGCCCGATGAGGTATTTTTTGGTCAGAAGGATTTGCAGCAGTGCATGGTAATTAAACACCTGATAAAGTTAAACTACAACCATATTGTTATGAATGTAGTACCAACTAAACGTGAAGACAATGGTTTGGCCATGAGTTCAAGAAATGTCAGGCTGAGTGATGAGGAGATTGCTATTGCACTAAATTTATCAAAGGCTATTATTAATGTTAAGCAAAGTATTAAAGCAGGTATTGAGCCTGAATTAGCCATTAACAAAGCTAAAGACGAGTTTTTAAATCACCCTAAATTAAAATTAGAATACCTTAATTTGGTTGATGCAGATACCATGACAGAGGCCACCAAGTTAGAACCAAATAGAAATTACGCGGTTATAATTGCTTGTTGGTGTGCAAACGTCAGGCTTATCGACAATGTGCTGTTGACTGAATAATAAAAAAAATCATTTACTTTGATGCAATGCGTAAGCACGAAGAATTTTTAGAGCTAACAGAAAAGTTTGCGTTTGATCGCGAACACCGCAGCCGTATGCAAGTAAATGTGCATAGGTATGAGGATGCTTTTGTGAGTGCTAAAAAGCAATTTGCTAATTTAGAGTTAGCTCGTGAGCGCGCAGCATATTTTAAATGGAAGGTAATTGAGAACCTTGATAAGTATTTAATAGAGTTTGAATCGAATGTTATACGCAAAGGAGGTAAGGTACTTTGGGCTGATGATGCTAAAGGTGCTTTAACCGAAATTGAAACCATCATAAAAAAACACAATGCCCAAATGGTGGTTAAAAGTAAAAGCATGATAACCGAAGAAATTGGTTTAAATGCACACTTAAGAGGCAAGGGCATTGAAGTTACCGAAACAGATTTAGGTGAGTTTATTGTTGATGCAGCAAATGAGCAGCCGTATCACATGGTTACTCCAGCCATGCATAAAACAAAACTTGAAATCACTCAGTTATTAAATACCAAAATTGGTACATCTATAGAAGCCGACCCGGAAGATATTGCAGCGGATGTTGCAGCTGAAGTAAGAATGAAATTTTCGAAATCTACTGTAGGTATTACAGGTGCTAATTTTCTAGTAGCCGATTCGGGTATGGTGGGTGTTACCGAAAATGAAGGTAATGCGCGCTTGTGTTTATCAATGCCGCAAGTGCATATCGTTATTGCTGGTATCGAAAAAGTAATTCCATCTATTAATGATGCCGAGTTGTTTTTTAGTTTGTTGGGTACTTATGGAACCGGACAAAAAATAACCGCTTATAATACGCTGGTTGGTCCGCGTGTTTCTGAGGATTTGGATGGACCTAAGGAATTTTATGTTGTGTTAGTTGATAACGGTCGAAGTAATATTTTAGCTCAGCATGATCAAAGACAAGCTCTTGGTTGTATTAGATGTGGTGCTTGTTTAAATGTGTGCCCTGTGTTTCAAAATATTGGCGGACATGCATATGGTAGCACCAATGTGGGGCCAATTGGTTCAGTTTGGGCACAGCATCAAAGTGGGGTAGAGGAATACAAACACTTGAGTTTTGCCAGCCCAATTTGCGGAAAATGTACAGATGTTTGCCCGGTTAAAATTGATATTCATAACCACTTATTGCGCAACAGAAAAGATACTGTTCAACAAGGTGCTGTTAAAAACAGCGAAAAGCTGATGTGGTACAGTTGGAAAAAAATTATGTTAAGCCGTAAAAACATGAATAAAGGTGTTTCTATAAAAGGCTTCATGTTAAAATCATTTTTTAAAGCGGCATGGGGCGAAAGGAGAGAGTTTCCAAAATTGGCTGATAAATCATTTAACCAACTTTGGCGCGAAAGATTTGGACAATAAAAAAGCGAGACTAAGTTTAATTAGCCTCGCTTTTTTGTTATAAGTTAAATATGATTAGAAATCTCTTCTTCTGCCGCTACCTTCCGTACGTCTGCGTGCGCCACTAAAGCCGCTATCGCCACCACGTGAGCTACGTCCTTCGCTGCTGCTACTTCTTCTACGTTCTCCTCCACCAGCATATCCACCACCTGAACCACCATCTCTATCACCACCATAGCTTCTGCCGCCTCTGTCGCCTCCGTATCCACCACGTGAACCTCTATCACCTCCACCGTAGCTTCCTCTACCTCCTCTGTCACCCCCGTAGCTTCTACCACCTCTATCACCACCACCGCTGCGTGTGCGTCCGCCAGCATTTTCGTTGCCGCTAATTTCTACACGTACTTGGCGACCTTTGTATTCGCTGCCATGTAATGTGCTCATTACTTTCTCTACTTGCTCGGCATCAACGTTAATAAAAGAGTATACTCCTTTTACATCAACACGGTAAATATTTGCGTTTGGTATTTCTGTAACGTTAGAAACAAAATCTTTTAATGAACCTACGTTTAAACCATCTTTTTGGCCAATGCTTACAAATAAGCGTGTACCACGAGATGCACCGTAAGTTTCGTTTGAACCACCTTCTGCTCTAGATCCAGCAGCACCACGTTCAGCCACATTTAAATCAGGGCCATTCATGTACTCAGCACTAAATCTGCGAAGTTCTAACGAAAGCATTTTTTTCATCAACTCTTCTTTATCTAATTCTAAAATTGGTTTCAAGTGTTTTTCAACTACGTCATCAAAAAATGATTCTTCAATTTCTGTTGAGTTGATGGTATCAATGAAGGCCAACAATTTTTTATCACGCACTTCCATTGCTGATGGAATCATAACGCGGTTAAACTTAATGTTGGTTAATTTTTCAATTTCACGTAAACGGTAGAATTCTCTTACGTTTAACAATGCAATAGAAGTACCTAATTTACCTGCACGTGCTGTACGACCGCTACGGTGTGTGTAGTTTTCAATGTCATCAGGTAAATGATAATGTATTACGTGTGTTAAATCACTTACGTCAATACCACGAGCAGCTACGTCTGTTGCCAATAAAATTTTAATGGCTTTATGACGGAAACGGCTCATTACTTTTTCGCGTTGGCCTTGGCTTAAATCACCGTGTAAGCAATCTGCGTTGTAGCCATCACGAATTAATTTATCGCTAATATCTTGAGTTTCGTGTTTGGTGGTACAAAATATAATACCATAAAAACTTTCGTTGTTAAAATCCAAGATACGTTTAAATGCAGCATATTTATCTTTTGCATGCACAACTGCATACTCGTGAGAAATATTTGCGTTGCTTGAGTTTGCTTTACCAACACTAATCTCAACAGGATCTTTCATGTATTGATTAGCAATGCTGCGAATTTCTTTAGGCATGGTAGCACTAAATAAGCACACACGTTTTTCGTCTGGAGTTACTGAAAGAATTCCTTCAATATCTTCTCTGAAACCCATGTTAAGCATCTCATCAGCTTCATCAAGCACAACGTAATTAATTGTTTTAATGTTAACAGCTCTGCGGCTCATTAAATCGATTAAGCGGCCGGGAGTAGCGACAATAATTTGAGCTCCTCTGCGTAAATCTTCAATTTGGCCATTAATGCTGGCGCCACCGTATACAGATACGATACGAACACCTTGCATGTGTTTGCTGTAAGTAGCTAAATCGCGACTAATTTGCATGCAAAGTTCGCGTGTTGGGCAAATAATTAAAGCCTGTGTTTGTTTGGCGTTAAAATCTACTAGTTGCAATAAAGGTAAGCCGAATGCGGCAGTTTTTCCGGTACCGGTTTGAGCTAATCCTAGAATGTCTCTTTCGTTTTCTAAAAAAACAGGAATGGACTTTTCCTGAATAGGGGTAGGATTTTCAAAACCCAGCTCCGAGATGGCGCTTAAAACGGACGCGTTTAAGCCCAGGTCGTTAAATGTTGTCAATGTACGATTTTTGTTAAATGAGGTGCAAATATAGGCAAATAATTGACAGTTAGCTTTATTTTATCAAAACAATTAAATGTCATGTTTTGGTTGATGTTAGATAAAACCTCTAAAAACCTTACCTTCGTAACTCGTTATGAACATAAAAGATTTATTAAATAAACGCATTTTAATTTTAGATGGTGCCATGGGTACCATGATACAACGTTATAAACTAGAGGAAAAGGATTTTAGGGATGAATCATTAGCTAATCATGCTAAACCTTTAAAAGGTAACAACGATTTATTATCTTTTACACGTCCTGATGTAATTAAAGCCATCCATGCACAATATTTTGATGCAGGTGCTGACATTATAGAAACCAACACGTTTAGTGGTACTACAATTGCACAAGCTGATTACGAATTAGGTGCAGATGTAGTTTGGAAAATAAATTTCGAATCAGCAAAAATTGCCCGTGAAGTTGCTGATGAGTACACTTCAAAAAATCCGGACAAACCACGCTTTGTTGCAGGTGCAATGGGTCCAACCAACCGTACTGCTTCTATTAGCCCTGATGTAAACGACCCAGGTTACCGCGGTGTTACCTTTGATGAATTGGTAACGGCATATAAAGAACAAGTAAAAGGACTAATAGCAGGTGGTGTTGATATACTTTTGGTAGAAACCATATTCGATACTTTAAATGCAAAAGCTGCCTTATATGCTATTGATGAGTATCTGGAAGAAACCAAGAAAAGTTATCCGGTAATGGTTAGTGGTACAATTACCGATGCTTCGGGTCGTACTTTAAGTGGCCAAACTACCGAAGCGTTTTTAATATCAATGCAACATGCACCGCTGTTAAGTGTTGGTTTAAATTGTGCTTTGGGAGCAAGTGCACTTCGTCCTTATTTACAAGTACTATCAACCAATGCACCATTTTATGTAAGTGCTTATCCTAATGCTGGTTTACCAAACGAAATGGGTCAGTATGACGAAAGTCCGGCAGCAATGGCCAAGCAAGTGGAAGAATTTTGCAAAGAAGGTTTAGTAAATATTTTAGGTGGATGTTGTGGTACAACACCTGATCATATTAAAGCTATTGCTGATATGGCCGCTAATTATGCTCCACGCAAAATTGGTTTAGCTAGTAATTAAAAAATAAATCGCATCGTGATGTTAATTTGTGATGCGAATAAAAATGATGTAACATGGATGTACAACTAATTATAGTAGTAGCCATAGTATTGGTGGCCGCAGTTTATTTAGGTAAAACACTTTTTAAAAGTGCTAAAGGGCACAGTTGTGAAACCGGTAAATGCAGTCATCATCCAACCATCGAAAAAAATAAATCTGTGTAAACTGATTTCAAAAAATATATA
>CAZRVA010000127.1:0-7905 GCA_964603255.1 uncultured Chitinophaga sp. | reverse complement strand
CTAAATGGCTGAGAAGAATTAATATTAAAAATTTCGTGTTTGGTATCATTTGTTGTTAGGCTTTAGAATAAGGTAGAACTTTTCGCGTATAATGTTTCTTGGCGCATTTGTTACGAAAACCAAATAACACTTTTGTTGTGGTATTTACAAACGTAACAGCTGCTGTTGTTTTGTGGTTAGACTAAAATTAAATGGTAAATCATTCAGTCTTAGTTGATAATTAAATTGCTGTAATATATTTGCGCCTTATGAAAAAATTAGCCCTGGTTTTTTTATGTGTGATGTTTGTACTTCAACTCAGTGCACAATCAACCATAAATATTAATGAAACCAATGTGCCTTTACAGCAGGTTTTGCAACGTTTACAAACGCATTTTGATGTGGTGTTTACCTACAGCTCGGATGTGGTAAATGTAAAGAAAAAGGTAAGTTTAAAACTGGCCAATGCCACTTTGCAACAATCGTTAAAAGCACTTTTTGATGGCACACCTGTTGCTTTTTCAATTCAAGATAAGTTGGTGGTATTGTACAAAACAGCCCACTATAAAGTAACACTTAGTGGCTATGTGCGCGAGAAAGGAACAGGCGAGTTGCTAATTGGGGCAAGTATCAGCACCATTCCTTTGGTGGCGGGTGCAGTTACCAATAGTTATGGTTTTTATTCCATCACGCTTCCGGCCGATACGTATCAATTGGTTTTTCAGTATGTGGGTTATCAAACCGAACTAAAAAAGCTGATAGCAACGGCATCAACCCCAATAAATATAGAGTTAACTCCAAAAAGCAGTTTAGATGAAGCTGTAATTAAAGGTGAAAAAGATAAACAGCAGGTAAGGCTGAATAAAATTGATATACCGTTACAAGAAATAAAAGATGTACCCATGATTTTGGGTGAAAAGGATGTGGTAAAATACATGATGCTTTCACCCGGTGTGCAAAAAGGTAACGAGGGTAACGGTTACATTTATGTGCGTGGCGGTGGTCCGGATCAAAACCTGATTATGATTGATGATGCGGTTATTTACAATGCCTATCATTTCTTGGGTTTATCTTCTTTGTTTTCGGGCAACGAGTTGCGCAAAGCCGAGTTGCATAAAGGTGGTTTTTCATCGCGTTATGGTGGCAGGTTATCTTCTGTTTTAGACATGAGCATGAAGGATGGAAACCGCGAAGAATTTGGGCTTGATGCTACCATGGGTGTAATGTCATCAAGGGTTTTGGTTGAAGGTCCTATTCAAAAAAATAAGTCATCGTTTTTAATATCAGCACGTAAATCATACATCGATAAAACTACACGTTTAATTGCACGCAATGCTGATGCGGTGTTGGATTATGGTTATTATGATTTACACGCCAAACTATCAACCGATATTGGTAAACGCAATCGCATGATGCTAAGTGGTTATTTGGGGCAGGATGGTTTGGCCAATAATCCTAAAGCAGGTTTAAGTCCACGAGAAGATGGCATTATTTGGGGCAATAGAGCTGCATCTTTAAGGTGGAACCATCAGTACAACGGAAAACTGTTTTCCAATACATCATTGGTGTACAGCTACTACAACGCACGTATTGCCATGGGCGATTTAGATGCATCAAGCAACAACCGCATCACAACCAGCGTGGAGTCGTCTATTACAGATTATACCGCTAAACACGATTTAGAATATCACCACAACACCAAACACCATTTTAGGGTTGGCGCAGGTTTTACGCAGCATTGGTTTAATCCAACTACAGCCATGGAAATGACCATACCCGATACTGTTTATTCGTTATCAAAATTATACAGTGCCAACGAAGGTTTTGGTTATGGTGAGTGGAATTATAATCCAACTTCAAAATGGAATATTGTTTCGGGCTTAAGGTACAGTTACTACAATTACAACAAAGGTTACCACAGGCTTGAACCGCGTTTAAATATTACTTATAAAACCAGAACCAATTGGCACATTAACACGAGCTACTCGTTAATGAATCAATACTTACATTTGGTAAGTACATTTAATGGTATTGGTTTACCGAGCGATGTTTGGATATCAAGTGATGAAATTTTAAAACCACAACGAGCTAACATTGTAACCTTAGGTGCAGCTAAAAATAATTTGTTAAATAAGGGTATTTCGTTTTCGGTAGAGATGTATGGCAAACAAACCAACAATGCCGTTTCGTTAAAAGAAGGTGCTTCGTTTTTTGAGGTTTTGCAACAAACCTACACAGCTAAAAACGTAAATAACTTAAGTTCATTAACCACACAGGGTAAATCAACTTCGTATGGTATTGAGTTTATGTTACGTAAATCAGGTAAAAAAATTGATGGACATATCAGTTATACCTTATCTCGTACCACCATGCAGTTTGATTCGATTAATAATGGTGAAGCTTATGTAGCCACTTTTGACAGGCCACATGATATTGGTGTATTTGTTAGTTACAAGCCAACCAAACGATTAAAACTATCAGCAAATTGGGTGTATGGAACCGGTAACGCTATTACCATGCCAGCGGGCGAATATTTTGTTTCGGTAAACGATCCAACTGGTGGTAACAACTCTTGGAATACGTATTACTACGATAAGAAAAACAATTTTAGGATGCAGGCTTATCACCGTTTAGATCTTTCGGTACAGTATAACCACATCATTAGTAAAAAAATATTGAGCACCATAGAACTTAGTGTATATAATGCTTACAACAGGGCCAATCCATTCTTTTATCAAATTAATTTAGAGAATGAAAATGCAGGAACGGGTAGGCGAGTGCTTCAAAAATCAAGTTTATTTCCCATCATGCCATCTTTAAGTTGGAGTATTAAAATATAAAGCCATGAACAGATTAATTTTATTATTAGCATTGTTTGGATTGATGCTCACCTCATGCGAAAAATACGAAACCATTGAGTATGATATTCCTTTTAAGAGCAAGGTGGTAACCGCTTCATTTTTAAATCCTGATGATGGAGGGATTTCTGTTTGGCTCACGCGTACCACCAAACCTATCGGAACAGAAGCACCACAAGAACCTATCATTGTTACAGATGCAGAGGTTACACTAATACAAGAAGGAAATAGCTATACATTGGTTTACGATAGCATGAACAAGGTATATTCGGGTGACATGAATGGTGTTCCGTTTGAGCCGGGTAAAACCTATGAACTGCTTATAAAAACTGCAGATGAAACCATAACGGGTACCACCACCATTCCTTATCCTGCCAATACCGAAACAACCGTAAAAGTTGATAGTATTTACAACATAAATGGTTTAACCTATTTGGTTACTTTTAATACCAAACAACTATCACCACAAACCAGCAATTTGTTTTTATACCCTTACATGGTATTTGATGATTCATCAAGATATGCCATGTATTACGAAGGGCGAGATAGGGTAAGAACTGTTGAAAGCGGACAAACCTTTTCGCAAAGTTTTACCGGAAGTTATACCGGTGCGCGTTTGGTTAGGGTTGAATTGTTAGCTTACACCTGCGATCAACATTATGCCGCTTATTACAATAAAAGCGCAACGTTTAATTACGGCAACCTAGGTATGGCATTTGGTGAGGTAAGTATTGCTTATAGCAATATGAGCAATAAAATAGGGGTATTTGGCTCCTACGTTGCCTCAGGTGGGGCAACCTTCCAAATGCCGTAAATAATAAAAAAATAAAAATGGGGGTAGTTTATTTTTTAATGGTCTACCTTATATAAAACGTACAATTATGATAACTGACGAAACAGCACATATGCTTATGGCAAAAAAGTTGGCTAAAGAAACCAACAGTCAGGACGATGCGCAACTTCAAGAATGGCTTGAATCTGCGGCAGATAATAAAAGAGCATTTAACGAGCTAAACGCAATATGGGAACGTGTTGAGCAAGATACTTTGGAGGTTGATGTTGATGCGGCTTGGAAAAAAGTAAATGCTAAAACACAGCCCAAGGTGTTTACCTTATTTGGTGCTACCACCTTTAAAGTGGCGGCAGCTGCTGCGGTTTTTGCCATGTTGGGCTTTTGGGCCTACAATAGTTTAATGTCTACCACAACCACGGTATCAACAGCAGCAAATGAGATTAAAAAAATAAGTTTACCGGATGGTAGTACGGTGTGGTTGCACGAGTATTCTGAGTTATCATACAGCAATAAACTATCGGGCAGTAAACGTAACTTATCGCTAAAAGGATTGGCTTTTTTTGATGTGCAGCGCGATGAGCAACGACCTTTTATAATTAGTACACCAAAAGGAGAGGTAAGGGTTTTAGGAACATCGTTTGAGGTGAATGCTTTTGAAAAAGATACATTTGAACGTGTAACCGTAAAAACAGGTAAGGTAAAGTTTGAGAATAAATCGGGTGATGCTTTAGAGTTAACCGCGAATGAAGAAGGTGTATTAACCAATTCGGGTAATGTTACCGAAACGGCTGTTAATGCTAACGACTTAGTTTCTTGGCATACCAATAAGTTAAGTTTTAACAACGAGACGATGGAGAAAGTAGCTGGAAAAATTGCACGTTACTACCATGTAAAAGTTAAGTTCAACAACTCGGATATTGCCAATTGCCATTTTACAGGAAGTTTTGAAAATCCTAAAATGAATCAGGTGTTGGATGCCATTAGTAAGGCACTACAAATTACCTACGTGCAGCAAGCGAATCACGTTATGTTTTCTGGACAAGGTTGTAAAAAATCACCAAACAAATAATACCATGCAAGCAACAAGCCCTGATGTTTTTGAATTGGTAAAACGCGGTGATCGTGCCGCTTACGAACAATTATTTAGGCAGTATTATACGCCTTTGGTAAGGTTTGCCCGCGAGATTTTAAAAGATACTGATGCTGCTGAAGACTTGGTTCAGGAAGTATTTGTTAAAATGTGGGAGCGCAAGCAAAACATTGATATCAAAACATCTATAAAAGCATATTTATACATGGCTGTAAAAAACCATTGTTTAAATAAACTGAAAGCCGAACAACGTAATGCTTTTTTAGAAGATGGTATGGCTGATGATTACAGGGTAGCCACCAACAATACCGAAGAATATTCAAACACCATAGCGTTATCAAAACATATTAACCAGGCCCTTGATTTATTGCCACCTAAATGTGCGCTCATATTTAAGATGAGCAGGTTTGAGGATAAAACCTACAAAGAAATTGCTGAGGCTTTAGAACTATCTGTTAAAACGGTAGAAAACCAAATGGGTAAGGCTTTATCTATAATGCGCAGCGCATTATCACCATACTTAAATCAATCGTTGATTTGGTTGGTGAGTTTATTTTTTCTGAAGAATTAGGCAACTTTTTTATCGGTGTTGTTGTCAATTGTTTGAGTTAGAACTAACCTTAACTCATTGAA
Source organism: uncultured Chitinophaga sp. (assembly GCA_964603255.1). Lineage (GTDB taxonomy): Bacteria > Bacteroidota > Bacteroidia > UKL13-3 > UKL13-3 > UBA6183. Next base: position 2,552 of record CAZRVA010000127.1, on the reverse strand, counting down.
ATATTTTGATGGCAAACACTTACGTAAAATCTTCAAAAATATTTTAGGAAAGTGTAGGGGGAATTTAAGTTGTGATTGTCATATCATCAAACAACAAATAATAACAATATGAAATTACCTAAACTATTTTTAGTAGCAGCACTTACAGTAGTATCATTTTTTAAAGCAAACGCCCAGGGTATTAATGGTGGTTTTGAACAATGGGATTCCGTAGACAATGGTATGTTTACTAATCATGTTCCTACAGGCTGGTTTGAGTTTATGAATTCAATTTGCGAATCAGAAAGTTTGCCTTGGAGTGTTACACAAAGTACAGATGCACATAGTGGTTCGTATGCTATACAATTAAAAAACATAGCTACATCATTAAACCAAACAGCTACGTTAATGACAAGCTCACTTTCTGAAGAAGGTGGTATGATTAATAAAATTCCGGTATCATCAAGATTTACGCGCTTAGAGGGGTATTATAAATATTCAACTCAAGAAACAGATACGTTTAATGTAATGGTATTAATGATGAAGGGTGAGGATTTTATAGGTATGGCAGATTATAAACAATCCGTAAATGCAGCTAACTATACCAAGTTTTCTATTCCAATTATTTATACCAGTGCAGCCGGTATTATACCCGATAGCGCTATAATTATGATTACAGCAGGTAGCAATGAAAATTTCAGAGAAGGTTCAACCTTATTGCTTGATGATATCACCTTCGCTTTAAATACCGGTTTGAATGATACCAAAGATGCGTTTAAAGCAGACGTAAGTGTATATCCAAATCCAGCAAGCGATTATGTGAACGTTGCAGTAAAAGGAGCAACCCATGGTAAAGTAAAAGTAGAGTTGGTTAATATTATCGGTCAAACATTAAAAGTAGAAGAAGTTGCACCCCTTAACCAACAAGTAAATATGAAATTAAACCTTAATGATGCGCCAAAAGGAGTTTTGTTTATCAAAGTTTCTGATGAGAGTGGCTCACAAGGTTATAGGATACTTAACCAGTAGTAGTGTAGTGGTTAATTTTTGTGTTAGAACCGACTAGAAATAGTCGGTTTTTTTATTTTTTTTGAAATGGGGGAATAACACACTCTGGTGGTCATAGATGTATGATCCCTAACAAATTAAAAATATTGATTTTGCTTTTGGTGTGTGGTTTTTACGCACGAGCACAATCACCCATAAGTGGCAATGTAATTGATGCCCAAACCGGTGAGGCACTTGTGGGTGTGTCGGTTTATCAGGCATCAAAAAAAGTTGGAACCACCACCAATACGTATGGTTTTTTTTCGTTAAGTATTCCTCAAAACGATACTTTTTATGTGAGTTATTTAGGATATCAAACACAAGTTTTTGTGGCGCAAAACCAAAAAGATTTACAAGTAAAACTTTACGAAAAAGTAGACGAGTTACAAGAGGTGGAAGTGAAAGCTCAAGTGCAAAAAAATCCGCCAATAGGTACACATCACATCGATTTAAAAATGATTAACAATTTGCCAGCTTTGGGTGGTGAACGTGATTTAATTAAGGCATTACAAAATATGCCTGGTGTAAAAAAAGGTGCTGATGGAACTGTGGGTATGTTGGTTAGAGGTGGTGCTGCCGATCAAAATTTAATTTTAATGGATGATGCACCCGTATACAACTCGGCTCATTTGCTTGGCTTTTTCTCGTTGTTTAATACAGATGCTATAAAGGATGCTACCCTTCAAACAGGTGGATTTACCGCTAGTTACGGAGGTCGTTTGTCTTCTGTTTTATCAGTAACTATGAATGAGGGTAATCGACAAAAGTTTCAATACAGTGGTTCGGTTGGTATTTTGGCTTCACGCTTGGCTGTACAAGGCCCGTTGTTTAATGGTAAAGGTTCTTTTTTGGTGGCAGGAAGGGTAAGCTACATCAATAAAGTATATCAAATGGTTAACAAAGAATTACCTTTTTACTTTTACGATTTAAATGCAAAACTTAACTATCAATTATCTAAACGAGATCAACTTTTTGTAAGTATGTACAATGGCGATGATGTGTTGGAGGCTTCTGATGCAGATAGTGCACGTAATGTAAAAGTAAGTTCAAGGTTGGGTAATCAAATTAGTTCAGTGCGCTGGAACCGTACGTTTTCCAACCAAAAAATGTTTTCTAACCTCACTGCTTTCTCCAGTAATTACAGGTATTTTATAAAAGGCGAGATGGATGAAAATGTAATGCAGATTAATGCCAGTATTGCCGATTTAGGTTATCGTTATCAATTGGAGCATCACGTAAATAATAACTTACATTTTAAGTATGGCAGCGAATATATTCATCACACATTTGTACCAAACAATACTAAACTAAAAGGTAATTTTAATGAGAACATCAAAGCTAATGATGCTTCTTCAACGCAACTTAACGAGTCTGCCATTTTCGCTTCAGCATCTTATAAAATGAATGCAAGGTTAAGTTCTGTTGTGGGTTTAAGGTTATCGGCAGCTAAGGTATCCAGCACTACTTATATCAATCCTGAGCCACGTGTTTTATTAAATTATGATGTAACAGCACAACATGCAGTT
>CAZRVA010000126.1:7181-7960 GCA_964603255.1 uncultured Chitinophaga sp. | reverse complement strand
CGGTAAGAAATTTGGCTTTACAACTCACCCCAAAATCGGTCAACCAAAATCAATTGAAAAAACTGTATGAAGTTGATTTTTAGATTACTTCATGCCATAGGTTGGCTTGTTAATTTAGGGTTGAAAGTGATGGAGGTTGTGATTAAAAATGTGTGATTGAGCGTGCATTAAAACCACATTCGATTCATCGAAAATCTTGTAAATGGACAACTTGCATTTTAAATAAGTTTTGTAAATTTGGCATATACAAATAGTGTAATGTCATGAATTTGGAATTAGAAAAAAATTGGTTGCTTAAAAAAATAGCCGAAATAAATAACGAGGGGCTTATCTTAAAGCTCAAGGCTATTATCAATGAAGATACTGGCGACACTGATTTTTGGGACGAATTGCCAGATGATTTAAAGAATGAAGTAGAAGTTGCCATAGCTGAAATAGAGGAAGGAAAGTTTTCATCACACAACGAGGTAATGAAACAATACGAAAAATGGCTAAAGAAGTAGTTTGGTCTGATTCGGCTAAAAAAAAGTTTCGACCGTGTGATTGCATATCTAGAAAAAGATTGGACAGATAGAGAAGTCGCTGGGTTTGTTCAACGGACTTTCAATGTTATCAGTCTCATTCAGTCCGGTATTGTCACACACCGTCAATCCAAGAAGAAAAACACCCACCAAGTACCCGTTACGAAACACAATTTATTAATTTATAAAATTGGTCCTAAATACATAGAACTTTTATTGTTTTATGATACAAGCAAAATAAATATTTTTACATTAATT
>CAZRVA010000126.1:0-7171 GCA_964603255.1 uncultured Chitinophaga sp. | reverse complement strand
AAATGACACTGAGGATTGAATTGTCTTCAATCAGAGATTTTAGGCTGCGTTTCATTACATAAAAACAACCAAAAACACAAAAGGCACAATGAAACAAATTCATCGTGCCTTTTGCTTATAGTTTTGTTCTAAACTTTATTTCTTAAAAAACTCAATTACTTTTTCTGCTAACTCAATACCAATACGGTTTTGGGCTTCTACAGTACTGCCACCAATATGTGGACTTAAACTTACATGGTCGTGTTGTAAAATAGCCATGTTTACCGGTGGTTCTTTTTCAAATACATCTAAACCGGCAAAAGCAACCTGTCCGCTGTTTAATGCAGCTAACAAGTCAGCTTCACCAATTACACCACCACGCGAGCAGTTAATTAAGCCAACACCTTTTTTCATTTTTGCCATTTTATCGGCATCAATAATAGCTTTGTCGCCTTCGTTAAATGGCACATGGAAAGTAATAAAGTCAGAATGTGTTATTACCGATTCTTCACTAACGGTGTTAATGGTAACTTTAATTCTGGAATTTTCGCCCAAAGCAGGTAAATTCAAACTTAAATCTAACGTGCTTACATAGGGGTCGAAAGCCAACACTTTCATGCCTAAACCAATCGCAATTTTTGCCACCTCCTGACCAATTCTACCAAAACCATAAACACCCATGGTTTTACCCTGCAACTCAATTCCGTTGCTTGCTAATTTTTTTAAGTTACCAAACTCAGTATTGCCTTTTTCGGGCATTACACGGTTGGTAATTTGTATAAAACGTGAGCCGCTAAAAATGTGTGCAAACACCAACTCAGCTACCGAAACACTTGAAGATGCAGGTGTGTTAATTACTGCAATGCCTTTGTTTTTTGCATGAGCTACATCAATGTTGTCCATACCAACTCCACCACGTCCAATCAATTTTAAATTAGGACAAGCATCAATTAATTCTTTGCGCACTTTAGTGGCACTGCGCACCAAAATACCATCATAGTTATTTAACTCGGTAGCTAAATTTTCTTGCGCAATTTTATTGGTATCAACAACAAAACCCGCTGCTTCTAGAATTTTTTTCCCGTTGGCATCAATGCCATCATTTGCTAATATTTTTATCATGTTTTAGTTATTTGTTACTTGTTACTAGTTATTGGTTTACAGGTTTTTGATTAACTGTTGTTGGTTGATTTACTCTTTTCTTTTTGTTTCTCTAAAAATGAAATATACCCATTTGTTAATTTCACACATACCTCAACTTGAGATTCGTGTTCATTAAACTGCTCTAAAGATATGTATTCATTATCCAATGCATCAGTCAGGTGATTAAGTGTTTCATACAAAGAGCCTCTTGCTATTCTACAAAATTGAATGTTCTCTTGGTAATGAAACCTCACATGGCCTTCTGCAATATTTGAGCAAGGTGATTTTGAAGAGCGAAGAATTTGACCTGTTAAATTGTACTTTTCGTAATCAGGAAATTGTTTTACCAAAACAGATATTTTCTTTCTCAATACCCTACATTCTTTCCAAACATTTAATTCGGTAAAACTATTGTACATAAGCGCAAACTTTTACAAAAATCCTATTCCTATAAACGAGTCAACCTATCAACTAATCACCAATCAACCAATCAACTAATTATCCAATTAACTATGCTTTCATTTTTTCGAATTCTTGCATGGCATCAACCAAAGCTTGTACACTTTCAATTTCAAGTGCGTTGTACAAACTTGCACGTAAACCACCAACAGAACGATGGCCTTTTAAACCACTTAAGTTTTTAGCTTCACAGAATTTTAAAAATTCAGCTTCGTATTCTTTATTGGTTAAAACAAAGTTTACATTCATGCGGCTACGGTCTTCTTTTGCAACGGTTCCGGTAAATAAACTGTTGCGGTCAATTTCGTTGTATAATAAATCTGCTTTTGCTTTGTTGCGAGCTTTCATGGCTTCAAGGCCAATTTCTTTAACCCAACGTAGCGTGTGCATACAAACAAATATGGCAAATACACTAGGCGTGTTATACATACTTCCGTTTTCAATATGCACGGCATAATCAAGCATAGTAGGTAACTTTTTGGTTACGCGTTTTTCTAAAAACGATTTTTTAATGATCACCAAAGTTGTTCCGGCAGGTCCCATATTTTTTTGAGCACCGGCATAAATCATATCAAACTTTGTGGCATCAAATGGGCGGCTAAAAATGTCTGAACTCATATCGCAGATTAAAGGCACTCCGTTGGTATCTGGGAAATCAAACATTTCTGTTCCGTATATGGTATTGTTGCTGGTGCAATGGAAATATTTTGCATCGGCAGGAATGGTATAACCTTTTGGTAAGTAACTAAAGTTTTTGTCTTCGCTGCTTGCCACTACATTTACGTTACCAAATAATTTAGCTTCTTTAATGGCTCTTGATGCCCAAACACCTGTGTTGGTATATGCAGCGGTTTCGCCTTCGTTAAGCCAGTTCATTGGTATCATATCAAATTGCAAACTTGCACCACCTTGTAAAAAAACAACGGCATAGTCATCGCCAAGTTTTAAAATGTCTTTAACCAACTGAGTGGCTTCTGCAACTACTGCTTCGTACTCTTTGCTGCGGTGACTAACTTCGATTAATGATAAGCCAGTGCCAGCAAAATTTTGAAGTGCTGCTACAGATGCATCAATGGCTGATTGTGGTAAAATGGCCGGTCCGGCTGAAAAATTGTGAACTTTGCTCATAATAAATAGTTTTAGTGAAGCTTAATTTGCTGCGAAATTATAAGTATTAATCTCGAAAAAACTAATTATACAATAAATAATTTGCCAATGGTAGTTTTCGTTACTTTTGCGTGTTGATATAGATAATAGCATTATGAGTCTTAAAAATTGGTTTTTAATTGTAATTCTTTGTTTATCAAATCTTGTTTTTGCCCAACGCAAATTGGAGCAAATGGATCCAGAAAAAAAGGAGGAACAACAAAAGCAAGAAGCTGAAAAAGCAGCAAATCGATCTAGCAGACCTGATTGGATGGATAAGGTTTCGTTTGGCGGTAACATTGGTGGTAACATAGCCAGCTGGGGTTCTTTTTTTGTGGCTCAACCCATGGCTTTGTATCGTTTTACTGACATGACCATGGCCGGAGTGGGCGGAACATACATGTATTCATCAAGAAATTATCAAACCACTTTAGGGCAGCGATTAACTTTGTCTGATAACATCTATGGGCTAAATATTTTTGCCCGTCAATTACTTTTTGATCCCGCATTTGCGCATGTTGAATACAATCCTTTAAATTTTAGTGTGTTTAACTCCACAACCGGAGACAGTAAACGAAATTGGGTAAACGCGTTTTATCTTGGCGGTGGAATAAACCAAGCTATATCGGAGCGTTCAAGTATTTACATTATGATGTTGTATGATGTGTTGCACGACCCAAACAGAAGTTTCAGACAAACACCTATTGATTTTAGAACTGGATTTTTCTTTTAACTAAAAGGCGTGAACCAATTCGTAAATAAAAATATTAAACACTTTTGGTTTTAATGCAAGCGTAAACAAAATGCCATAAACTGCGCCATAAAAATGTGCTTCGTGGTTAATGTTATCGTTTTGTTTTTTACTCATGTAATAACTGTATCCTAAGTATATTACTCCCAATAAAATACCGGGCAAGCCAATAATGCCGTACAAGTAAATTTTATTAAATGGGTTGAATAGTATGCTGGTAAAAACTACCGCACTAACAGCTCCACTTGCACCTAAAGCGTTGTAGGCGCTATTGTTTTGGTATTTATATAGGGTTGATACATTGGCTGCGAAAATGGAGGAGATGTAAAGCAATAGAAATATCCAATTGCCATGCGCTCCAAAAGCCAAGGCGTAATAATCTTCAACCGCTCTTCCAAAACTCAGCAATACAAACATATTAATGAATAAGTGCAAAAAATCAGCATGCTGAAAACCACTTGTTACCATGCGGTACCACTCTTTATGATGTTTTACTAAGTATGGATTAAATATAAGTTTAGCGTTTAGGTTATGGTTATTAAAACATACCAAACTAACAATTACTGTTGCTATAATGATGTATATTGTCATGCAGATTTATTTACTTTTGACCAATGCTTAAAATAGGAATTTTATCGGATACACACGGTTACGTGCCCCCACAATTATATGACTTTTTTAAGAACTGTGATGAGATATGGCACGCAGGCGACTGGGGTGATGTAGAAACTTACGAAAAACTAAAATTGTTTAAACCACTAAGAACTGTTTGGGGTAATATTGATGGTAAGGATCTGAGACTTGAAATGCCAGAGTATACGCTGTTTAAATTAGAGGACTTGACTGTGCTTATGATTCATATAGGCGGATATCCCGGGAAATATTCACACCGCTGTTTAGAGTTAATAAAATCAAACAGGCCGGATATTATGGTTTGTGGACATTCACACATTTTAAAAGTAATGCGCGATAAAACTTATGGGTTGATGCATTTTAACCCCGGAGCCTCTGGTATGAAAGGATTTCATGCAAAATGTACCGCTTTACGTTTTGAAGTTGATGGTAAAAATTTAAAGAACCTTGAAGTTTGGGAAATGCCAAGAAAATCGGGATTTGTTATGGAAGATGTTGGTTAACAGTTTGATTTTCTGTGTAGGTTTGGAAAATGTAACATGTTGATAGCAAACATAGGTGCAACCAAATTGAAAAAGGGGTTGTCTACCTAAAAAAAAGTTTTTATTTTGCCGCATTATATTGTCTAGAATAAAAAGAAGAATATTTAAGCTATGATAAAAAGAATACTTTTAGGAGCAAGTTTATTAATGGGTGCTTTTGGTACCTATGCTCAAAACGCTCAAAAATGTGGTACCGATCAGTACCATGAAGAGCAGAAAGCTCAAAATCCTGAATTAAAAGCTGCAGAGGCACGTGCAAAAGCTATTTGGAATGAGTATAAAAACTCGAACGAATACAAGGAAGCATTGTCTAAGTCTTATCAAAAAAGTGGAGCCCCCAAATACATTATTCCTGTTGTTGTGCATGTGTTTTATGGTGTTGCTGGTTCTTCAGACAATATCAGTGATGCTCAGGTTCAGAGTGAGATTAATTTCTTAAACAAGAGTTTCAGAAACTTAAATTCGGATACAATAAACAGAAGAGTAGGCGATATTGCCGGTGTACCATTCGATTTTAAACAAACCGCTGGTGATGCACAAATTGAATTCCGTTTGGCACGTAAAGATCCAAATGGTAATTGTACCAATGGTATTGTTCGTGTTCAAACCCCACTTTTTGCTGACGGTAACGACAATTTAAAGAAAACTAGTGTTTGGGATACTAAACGTTATTTCAATATTTGGGTAGTTAATTCAATCAACAGAGGTCCTGGTTTAGCAGTTGCCGGCTATGCACAGTTTCCATTTTTTGCAGGAGGAGCTTGGTCTGCATTAACGGACGGTGTGATGGTAATCAATAGAGAGTTTGGCAACGTTGGAACTTCAACTCCGGGTCAAACACCTAATGTAACCACCACAACACATGAGGCGGGTCATTGGTTAGGTTTATATCATCCATTCCAAGCGCAAGATTCTTGTGAAACAGAGAATGATGGAGTTGATGATACCCCTCCAACATATTTCGCTCCATCAACTAATGAGCCGTTAAGAAACCGTTGTAATATTCCTGATTTCAATACATGTAGCAATGATAAGTATGCTGTCAGAATCTTTGATACTGTAATTACAGCAAAAGATACGACAGTGGTTGGTCGTGACTCTCTAGTAGAGTGGGACAGACCTGATATGCAGGAAAATTTCATGGATTACTTTATTGGCAATTGCGCAAGTAATATGTTTACCAAACAACAAATTGCACGCATGCACCTTTGCATTGAATTGTATCGCAGCCAAATGGTATCTCAAGCAAATTTAATTTCAACGGGTGTGCTTGATCCAGTATCACCATGTGCTCCAACTCCTGCGTTTGGTATTACCGTTAACAACCTTACTGCATATGAGCGTCAGGCTTGTGTGGGCACTGCTATTAATTTTACAGATTTATCATACAACGGAACAGCTGGTACTGCATTTGAGTGGAATTTTGGAGAAGGAGCAACTCCTGCAACATCAACGGATAAAAATCCAACGGGAGTTACTTATTCAACTCCAGGCAATAAAACAATTACCATGAAAGTTACTAATGCAGCAGGTACAACAACTAAAGTATTTGAAAATGCATTAACAATAGCCTCATCAACTTCTATCAATTATCCGGCATTTATGCCTGATTATCCAATGACTTCAGATGGATGGTCGTTTAAAGGTGATGCCATCAGACAGTGGGAAGAAACTTCAAACGGAGTATATAGTGGTATGAGGGGTATTCGCTTGAGAGGTAATAGTAATGCAATGACAGGCGTAACTTATTCTATTGTTTCACCATCATTTGATTTTACAAGTGCTGCAACACCATATATTAAATTTAACTATGCATTTGCACCTAATACAGTAGGTACTAACACATCTGCAGATCAAATGGTAATTCAATATTCTACCAATTGCGGATTATTCTGGTCTAACTTAAGAACTATTTCTGGTGCTACTTTACAAACAGTTCCGTCTCCATTATCTCAGTTGGTAGATTTTATTCCGGTAAATGAAACGCAATGGAAAGAAGCTTTGGTTTCAGGTGCGAATATTCCTAAGCAAGCCAATGTTCGCTTCCGCATTAACTTCTTTAACGAAGGAGGAAACAACTTATACTTAGATAATTTCTCGTTTGGACAAAAAGTTGGTATGGAAGATTTGAAAGCTAGTGATATTAATTTATCAGTTTATCCAAATCCATTCAGTACATCAACCCAAATTAGCTACAACTTACCAGCTGCAGCACAAACAACTGTTGAGGTATTTGATATATTAGGTAAAAAAGTTGCAGACTTATTTGATGGCAAACAAACTGAAGGTATGCAACAAATAACTTTCGACAGAACAGCATTTGGTTTAACAAATGGAATGTACTTTGTTAAAATTAAAGTTGGCGAATCAGTAATTACACAAAAAGTATTGGTTAATTAATCCATTTAATTATTAGTCGAAAAAGCCCGCAATTGCGGGCTTTTTTAGTTTTTTTATTTTGCTATTCAATGGCTTAACTATTTATTTAAAATATTTTTTGGAGATTACATCTCTAAAC
>CAZRVA010000125.1:6134-8049 GCA_964603255.1 uncultured Chitinophaga sp. | reverse complement strand
GTAAAAGACTCCTGGTGGAAAAATAGAAATGTAAAAACCTATCTGGTTAATCCCAGTAAAAATGATGATGCAATAATCATTTTTGATAAATCAAGGGAAGATTTATATGCTAATCCGGGCGACTTTCAAACAGATTATAACGCTTATAACAAGCCAACATTATTATTTAACAGCGATAAAACCAAGCTCTATTTGATTGGCGAAGGGTACTCACCACAAGGAAATAAACCATTTCTTGATGAATTTGATATTACATCAAGAACAACCAAAAGGCTTTGGCAAGCCGATGGAAAACAAACCTATGAAAAAATCACACGCATAATTAGCATTAAAAACGGAACACTCTTAACTAGCATACAAAGCTCAAAGGTATTTCCCAATTTATACCTTAGAAACATCAAAAATTCAAATAAATCCTTACAACTTACCTTTAATACAAACCCATATACATCGTTACAAAACATCACCAAACAAAAGATTTTTTACAAACGTAATGACGGTGTTCAACTATCGGCAACACTTTACTTACCTGCCGGATATGATAAGAAAAAACATGGCCGATTACCCATGCTAATGGATGCATATCCAACTGAATACAAAGATGATAAAGCAGCAGGACAAGTTCAAGAATCACCACATCTGTTTATTAATATCGGCTGGTATGCTCCACTGTTTTGGGTTAACAGAGGTTATGCAGTGCTTGAAGATGCACAATTTCCCATTATTGGTAAAAATAATACAGAACCAAACGATACTTATATTGAACAATTAGTTGAAAATGCCAGAGCTGCAATTCATGCAGTGGATAGTATGGGAGTAGTAGATAAGTATAGATGTGCTGTAATGGGACATTCTTACGGAGCATTTATGACGGCCAATTTATTGGCACATTCAAATCTATTTGCGGCTGGTTTAGCAAGAAGTGGAGCCTATAATAGAACACTTACGCCATTTGGATTTCAAGCCGAAGAAAGAAGTTATTGGGAAGCACTAGAAGTGTATTTAAAAATGTCGCCTTTTAATTACGCTGATAAGATTAAAACACCCATTCTTCTAATACATGGTGATGCAGATAATAATCCCGGAACATTTACTTTACAAAGTGAGCGTTTGTTTCAGGCCATAAAAGGAAATGGAGGAACTGCGAGATTAGTACTTTTACCCTACGAAAGCCACAGCTATACAGCACGCGAAAACATATTACATATGTTGTGGGAAATGGATACTTGGCTTGAAAAACACGTAAAGAACAGAAAGTAATAACTATTAATTTTTCCATCATATCGGAAATTTTAGTACTAATTTTTCCAGTATAACGGAAATTTTCATACTTTTGACCTATGGACAACATTGATAGATATGCCAAAATTAAAATTGCACCATGGCTTAATAGGCACAAGGCTATTGTTGTTATTGGTGCACGGCAAGTTGGAAAAACAACCATGTTAAAAACCATGTTTAATGATGAGAGCCATATTTTATGGTTAAACGCTGATGAAAACACCACCAGAGAAAAACTTGCCAAACAAGACCTAGAGTCGCTAAAGCACATTATCGGCAACTATAAAATTTTAATTATTGATGAAGTACAACGCATAGCCAACGCTGGATTATTGCTTAAACTTTTAGTAGATAATTTTAAAGATTTAAAAGTTATTGCAACAGGCTCTTCATCACTTGATATTTCGGAAACTGTATTTGAGCCATTAACAGGAAGACATATAAATTTTCATTTGTATCCGTTTTCTATGGCCGAATTATATGCCGGAAAATCACCATTTGAAATAGAGCAACAACTTCCATTTCATTTGGTCTATGGATGTTATCCTGACATTTGTAATAACCCCGAAATTGCAGAAACACTTCTTAAAAACTTAACCAATCAATACCTATATAAAGATGTATTGATATGGAA
>CAZRVA010000125.1:0-6124 GCA_964603255.1 uncultured Chitinophaga sp. | reverse complement strand
CATAAGAAGACCTGAACTACTAGACAAGTTGCTAAAATTATTATCGTTTCAAGTTGGTAGCGAAGTTTCATTACACGAATTGGGCAACCAACTACAAGTAAAATCAGAAACGGTAGAAAACTATATCAACTTATTAGAAAAGTCGTTTGTAATATTCAGACTAAACGCATACAGCACCAATGCCCGAAAAGAGGTAACCAAAATGAGTAAAATTTATTTCTGGGATAATGGTGTTCGTAATGCTGTTATTGGTAATTACAGTAACTTAAATTTACGGAATGATATTGGCCAACTTTGGGAAAACTTTATGATTAGCGAACGCATGAAAATGAACAGTACCATGGATATGCCCATTAAAAGTTACTTCTGGAGAAACTACAACCAAAGCGAAGTTGATTATATTGAAGAAGAAAATGGACAGTTACATGCTTATGAAATGAAATGGAATACACGCAAAAAAAAAAGTGTAAGCAAAGCATTCTTAAACATGTACACCGGTGCAAAAACAGATATTATTCATCCGCAAAATTTTTCGGACTTTTGCTACTTATAAAAACAAACATGAAATTTAGAACAAAACATATTGCAACATACTTCCTGTTAACTATAGCAGCCATTTTATTTACAACCAACAGCTGGGCTAAAAAACCTCGTCCTAAAAAAGGCAAACTACCTGTAGTTAATGAACGTGTTGAGATTCAGAAATTATTAGATGCTCAGCAAAAATCATGGAACGAAGGAAAGATTGAAGCTTACATGCAAGGCTATTGGAATAGCGACTCACTTACATTTGTTGGAAAAAGAGGAGTAACCCGTGGGTGGAAAAATACACTAGCCAACTATAAAAAATCATACCCAGATCGCACCGCAATGGGTAAACTTCAATTACAAATCATTAGTATAAAATTACTAGGTAAAGATTTGGCATTTGTAGTTGGTAAGTGGAACTTAGAGAGAACCGTTGGAGATGTTGGTGGACATTTTACATTACTGATGCGCAAAATTAAAGGCAAGTGGGCAATAGTTGCCGACCACAGCAGTTAGTTATTGCTTAATTGGCAACATAAATCGTTTTACATCGTAAGCTGCAAATAAACCTAATGCACCACCGTTTATGTTGGTTGGTAAGTTTGCAGGTGGTGTACTAAACGGTCCACCAGTATTACCCCTATTATTTAATGCTTGATAATATCTGTTTACTGGTTCATCAATAGAGCGGAATATTAACAATGCGGTATCATTGGGTTGCAAACGTAAAAATGGCAATTCAAAAACATAAGGTTCGTTAATAACAGAGTTTCTGTTGTCAAACAATACCCTAACATCAAAAAGCGAGTCCTTTCCTTGTGTATCCTCCTGATTTCTGAATCCGAAACGGAAATAGGTATACTTGGTTCTTGCCCTATTATCTGTTGCTAAAAATGCAACAGCATAACCTTCTTCAATAAATCCTGATGCAGGTTTAAAATAAGACACAACAGTATCTACATCAAACATGGGCTCTAACGTTGTACTTGACGTATAAGTAGCACCTTGGTATTGTACTTTTAAATTATAGATAGTAGCTGTTGTTCCTACAAAACCTGCAGGCGCTTTATAAATACCATTACCCACATGGCTAAACGTAATGCCATTTACATCAACTACTGCATCTGTAACTAAAGGTGTAGCATTGGTATTATTAAAGTATCCAACCGATTTAGTTACACGCACAAACGAACTATCTGTTTCAGTAGTTATTTGTCCTTCAATTACTATCTTCTCTGTATTATCGGGCACATTCACATCAATCACTTCTTCGCATGATGTAAGCATCAACCCAAATAATAAAACACTAACTATTGATAATATATTTTTCATGGCTGTTATTAAAATTTAAAGTTATACGTAACCGAAGGCACAAAAGTGAATAAATACGTTTTTACGGCTTCATTTTTTCCTGTTTCTTCGTTTGTTCTAAACGCTATACTGTAAGGATTTTTACGACCATAAGCATTGTAAATAGAAAACACCCAACTACCCTCAAACTTTCTCTTTGAAAACACCCAAAGTGGTCTTGCTTCTGTTTTCTTTTGATTTAAAGTTAATGATAAATCCATGCGGTGGTAAGCAGGAACACGTGCACTATTTCTTGCGCCATATTCAATCACACGTTTTCCCTCAAACTCATAATAAGCTACAGCAGGTGTGTATGTATCTCCGGTTGCATAAATAAAGTTAGCCGACATACTTAAACGTTTATTAAACTCGTGGCTCACTACAAATGTTAAATAATGTCTTCTATCAAACCTAAAATTATACCACTCATTATTGTTTACACCTTCTGCTTTACGTTCTGATTTGGATAATGTATAACTCAACCATCCAGTAGTTCTACCTCTTTGTTTGCGCACTAAAAACTCAACCCCATAAGATCTTCCTATACCGGATAAAACCTGAGATTCAATTGCCTCATTAAATTGTACATCAGCATCATCTTTTAACTCAACCGTATTGCTCATGTGTTTATAGTATACCTCTGCAGAAGCTTCAATAGAATTTTCATTAAAGTTTCGGAAGTAACCCAAAGCAACCTGATCGGCCATTTGTGGTTTGATGTATTTATCAGAAGGAGTCCAAAACTCGGCACCAATACTTGCATTGGTGGTTTGAATTAAGTGCATGTACTGAAACATTCGATTATACGATGCCTTAACAGAACTGTTTGCATTAACAATGTAAGTCATTGCAAAACGCGGTTCGAAACCAAAGTAGGTATTATAAATTTTATTCCAAGCATGGTTGGTGGTATCAATTATGGGTGATGTATTAATAAATCCGTTCTCTAATACATTTGGCTTACCTCCTGCATAAATCAACTCACGCCCTTTTCCAATATTTTGAAACATAGATAAACGAGCTCCATATTCGGTAGAAATGCGATTACTTACTTTTAATGCATGACTCACATAAACGCCATAATCTAAAGCACGCTTGGCAGGCAATACATCTTTTAAAACAATAGATTCAGATGTAATGGGATTTACCTCGCCTGGTGAATAGGTATGATGTGTAGCAGCAAAACCGAACTTAATGCTATTTTTAGGATTAGCGTAGTAACTAAAATCTTGCTTTACGCCCAAATCAGTAATAAAGTTTAAACGAGATAAATTTAAGTTTGGCGATATGTTAAAATCAACATTGTAATTGTACCTGCTAAAAATCACACTGGTGTTAGAGAACATACGCGAACTAAAAATATGGTTCCAACGTAATGTTGCAGTTTGATTACCCCAACCTAACCCAAATAAGCTTCCTGTTCCTAAATTATCTCTGCCAATGTAACCCGATAAGAATAGTTTGTTCTTATCATTTAAAACAAAATTGGTTTTAATGTTTAAGTCACCAAAATAAGCACTCACATCTTTGGTTTGATCACTCAAGGGAAAGAATACATCAAAGTAACTTCTCCTACCGGATATCATAAAAGAACTTTTATCTTTTTGTATAGGACCTTCAATAGTTAAACGCGATGATAAAACTCCAATACCCCCACTTACACTGTAGTTTTTAGAGTTACCATCTTTCATGCGAACATCCAATACCGATGCTAATCTTCCACCATAATTAGCAGGAATTCCACCTTTATAAATTTCAAAATCCTTTATCGCATCACCATTAAAAACAGAGAAAAAACCAACCACGTGCGATGGATTGTAAACCACAGCTTCATCTAACTGCACCAGATTATGATCAACATTACCACCACGCACAATAAACAAAGTATTACCATCACCAGCAGCTTGTACACCCGGCAATAATTGTATGGCTTTTATTACATCCACTTCACCCAATAAAATTGGTATTTTTTTTACCTCTTTAATATCCATTTTTACCACACTCATTTTGGTTGATTCCACATTAGATGAGTTTGGCCTATCGGTTGTTACAGTTAACTCTTTTAACTCACGTTTATCTTCTACTAATTCTACCTTTAGCGTTACGTTACCGTTTGTTAAATCTATGGTTTTGGTTTGAGTAACATACCCTACATAAGAGTACACAATGGTGTATTTTCCTTTAGGAAGATTTAATGAGTAATAACCATATGAATTAGTGGCTACACCCGTTTTTAATTCGGTAACAGATATAGAAACGCCAATAAGATCCTCTCCATTTTTAGCATCTTTTACAGTGCCACTTAATGTATATTTTTGGGTTTGTGCATAAGCAAATGTTGCTGTTAAAAATAACAGACTTACCAATACGACTAGATTTTTCACGGTGCGAAAATAACACAACCTTTTCCATTAAAAAGACAAATAGATAAAGCGAAAGAAATTGTAGGTAAACGGAAATTAAACCAAGTAAGAGGCAATTTTGCTTACACAAACACCAATAAATCAATCAAAAAAGCACTTGGCTTTTTAACCGTTAAGCAGCTTTTTTATTGAGTTTGCTATGTGCTCTTCCGTACACCAAATAAATTATCAACCCAAATAATAACCACAATAAAAATGCGGCCCAATTGGTAAAGTTAAGTTGCGTCATTAAATAAAAGTTAGTTACCATGCCAAGTACAGGTATGGTGCTAAAACGTTTTAAAAATGTGAGTACACTTAACACAACAAATAATAACCAAAATGCTGATGTAGGCCAATTTTCGCGCAGGCCGATATTCATAAATGTTCTCGTATCATCAAAAACAATAAACAAATACAAACTAACCAAACACAAAATAGGTACAATTAATCTTCCGTTTATGTATGGAACTCTAAATCCGGTGTGGTATTCGTTGCGGTGCGATTCCATTCTAATTACACCGGCATTTACAATTACAAAAGCAAACAAGGTTCCAATGCTGGATAAATCTGTAACCTCTTTTAAGTTTAAAAACAAAGCCGGAACAGCTACAAACAAACCTGTAACTATGGTACTAAAAGCAGGTGTTTTAAATTTAGGATGAATATTACTAAAACGTTTAGGTAACAATCCGTCTCTACTCATGCTCATCCATATGCGCGGTTGCCCGTTTTGGAAAACCAATAATACACTTGCCATCGCTATTACTGCACTCACGGCAACAATTCCACTCATCCAATTTACGTGCAATAAATCAAACACGTGCGCTAATGGATCGCCAACAGCCAATTCTTTATAGCTCACCATACCCGTTAACGATAATGAAATTAACATGTATAAAATGGTACAAATAGTTAATGATGCTATCATGGCTTTAGGTAAATCGCGTTTAGGATCTTTGCATTCTTCGGCTGTGGTGGCCAATGCATCAAAACCTATGTAAGCAAAAAATACTGAGGCCACTCCTTGTAAAACACCTTTAAAACCATTTGGGGCAAATGGGCTCCAATTATCTGGGTTAACATAAAATGCACCCACAATTATTACCAATACAATTACAATTAACTTTAATCCTACAAAATAATTTCCAACAGTTTTTGTTTCGTGCACCCCACGGTATATTAAAGCCGTAATGGCAAATACAATACCCAATGCAGGTAAATCACAAATCAATTTTAAACCAAAAATTTCAGGTGCGGTTTGCCAGGCCAAATGTTGCTGCTGCAAATAATGTGTTAAGGTTTGATTTGATGCCAATAAAGAAGTAGCTTCTGCAAAACCATTTTTAGCACTTAAATAATCCATGGTTAAATACTCGGGGATGTGCCACCCAATACCATCCATTAAGCCGGTAAAATAATCACTCCAACTGATGGCAACTACTATATTGCCTATTGCATATTCTACAATCAAAGCCCAACCAATAATCCATGCTACAATTTCGCCAAACGATGCATAAGCGTATGTATAGGCACTACCCGAAATAGGAATACTGCTAGCAAACTCCGCATAACTTAGTGCAGAAAACGAACAGGCAATAGCAATAAATATAAATAATAAAATTACAGCCGGACCACCACTTGCACTTGCATTACCAATGGTGCTAAATATACCTGCGCCAATAATGGCAGCTATACCTAAAGACGTTAAATCGCGCAGGCTTAATGTTTTTCTGAGTTTATGCTCACTGTTTTGGTTAGCCTCTGCCTCGCCTGCAATTTGTGCTATGGTTTTTCTTCTAAATAAAGGGTTGCTCACAGTAAAATTATTTAGAGCAATATAT
>CAZRVA010000124.1:0-8073 GCA_964603255.1 uncultured Chitinophaga sp. | reverse complement strand
TATTACTTGCATTAAGTGTGTTGATGGCTTTTACATCAACCTATGCACAAAAAAACGTAGTGTTACGTATCAATCATTTTTTAGATTCTGTTCCTTTTGCATTTAACAGAAATGCGGTCAATAATTTAGGAAACGAGTTTAATGTAAAACGCCTGGAATACTACTTATCTAAAATTGTAGTAAAACATGATGGCGGACAAAGCACGCCTGTTAATAATCTTTACGCACTGGTTAACGCAGGCACAAATACCGATATAGATTTAGGTATATTAAACGTAAATAACATTGAAGGCATACAATTTGGTATTGGGGTTGATACACCAAACAACAATGCCGACCCTAGTTTATGGCCAGATTTACATCCACTTTCTCCTAAATCTCCTTCTATGCATTGGGGTTGGGAATCGGGATATCGTTTTGTGGCCATGGAAGGTTTGGCAGGAATTGGTATGGTAAGTGGCTACGAAATACACTCATTAGGCAATATCAATTACTTTAGTACCACTGTTAACAGAACAGCCGTTGAGCGCAACGGAAATTGGATTATTGCTGTTGATGCGGATTATACCAAAGCTATTAAAGATATAGATGTTACACAAAATTTAGTTTCGCATGGCGAGGCTGATGAAGCCCAAAAATTAATGTTTAATTTCAGAGATCACGTTTTTAAAGCCGGAACAATTATAACCGGTATCCAAGAATCTGATTTTGATATTCAGGTTGGTGTTTATCCAAATCCATCAAACGGAACGTTTGTTTTATCAACCTCAAACCAAACCAATTTTAACAAAGTTGTTATTACAGATATTACAGGTAAGGTTTGTGTTGAAGCGCAATTAAATTCAGAATCAACCCACCAATTTAACTTAAACCAAAAGGGTATTTATTTTATGCAAGTGTATAACAACGATACTTTTATTGGTGCTAAAAAATTAGTGGTGCAATAAACAAACACGATTGAGAACAAGCATTGTCATATTATTATTAGGTATGTTTTTAATCCTTTTTGCATGCAGTAAAAAGGAAACAGAAACATATGAACCTACTTTTGATTTGCCTGTAAATTTTCCTGCTATTAAATATCCTGAAGATAATGCCTACACATACAGCAGATGGAAGTTGGGCAAGAAATTATTTTACGACAATGCTCTCTCGCGCACACAAACCATTAACTGTGGTTCGTGCCATCAAACACAATTTGGCATGGCCGATAACAAAGCTTTTAGTATTGGGGTTGATGGGGCTGTTGGTGTAAGAAACGCACCTACTTTAACCAATGTTGCTTATCAACCCTATTACAATTTTGATGGTGGTAATCCTACGTTAGAAATGCAAGTGCTAGTTCCTATTCAAGAACATGTGGAGTTTGACTTTAACATTATTGAAATTGGTAAAAGGCTTGCAACTAACGATGAGTACCAAAACATGAGTAAAGAAGCTTATGGTAGGCCACTTGATTATTATGTTATAACACGCGCTTTATCCAATTTTGAACGCACTTTAATTAGTGGTAACAGCAAGTATGATAAATACAGCAGAAACGAAACCAATTTAACCGCGCAAGAATTACGTGGATTAAATTTATTTATGAGCAATAGAACCAATTGTAGCAGCTGCCACAGTGGATTTAACTTTACCAATTACGCCTTTGAAAACAATGGATTAAGTGAAGTATATGATGATATTGGCAGAGAGCGAGTAAGTAAGAAAGCCGAAGACAAAGCCAAATTTAAAGTACCTACTTTGCGTAATATAGAAAAAACTGCGCCATACATGCACAATGGAAGTAAAGCAACGTTGGCTGATGTTGTAGCACATTACAATTCCGGTGGATTTAATCACCCAAACAAAAGCAATTTAATTAAACCTTTAAATTTAAGTACAGCAGAGCAAAACGACTTGGTTGCGTTTTTAAAAACACTAACTGATGAGTCGTTTTTAAACAATCCGTTTTTCAAAAATGATTAATATGAAAACAACTTCAATAGTTACATTTTTTATTGCAGGTATACTACTATTGGTTGCTTGCAAAAAAGACGATACAGAACAAAATAACACCAATGGTGTGGTGCACGATACAACCCCATATGCATTAAACTATGCGGGTTTTCCTGCTCCTCCTATTGCACAAGACAATCCACTAACAGTACAAGGTGTTAAACTTGGCCGTATGTTGTTTTACGAAAAAATGTTATCGGGTAACAACACACAATCATGCGGCTCTTGTCACCAACAACAATTTGGTTTTACAGATACTGCAAAACTTTCGGTTGGTATTCACGGGTTGTTAGGCAAACGTAACTCGATGAGCGCTGTAAACATGGCTTGGAATACAGGTGGATTCTTCTGGGATGGAAGAGCAAACTTATTGCGTCAACAAGCTTTAATGCCCATACAAGATGAACTTGAAATGGATGAAACATTGGATAATGTTATTACCAAACTATCGGCAAGTAAAACCTACCGTGAGCAGTTTATGCGTGCATTTGGCAGCGAAGAAATAACATCCAACAAAATTGCATTGGCACTAGAACAGTTTATGAATAGCATTGTATCTAACGATACCAAATACGATAAATTTAGAAGAGGAGAACTTGCATTGGATAGTTCGGAAGAACGCGGTAGACAATTGTTTTTTGCTGAGTACAACCCAAGTTTCCCTGAACTTTCCGGAGCTGATTGTGCACACTGCCACTCAGGGCCGAACTTTTCGAACAACCGTTACATGAACAATGGTACAAAAACCGATGCTGAGATAACGGATATTGGCAGACAAGCTGTAACAGGATTAGAAACAGACAAAGGCAAATTTAAAGTTACTACTTTACGTAACATAGCTTTAACTCCACCATACATGAGCGATGGAAGTATAAAAACTTTAGAGGAAGTAATAGATCATTACAACAATGGATTGAAAGAATCAGCAACACTTGATCCTGCATTAAGATTTACAAGAGAAAAAGGGTTGATGTTAACGGCACAAGACAAAGCTGATTTGGTTGCATTTTTAAAAACACTAACTGATTATTCGCTTATAAATAACGCTGCCTATAGCGACCCAAATAAATAAATGTAGTATTCGTGAATAAAAATGGTTTAAGTAAAACTTAAACCATTTTTATTAGACATACATTTTTTGTTTAATTAAAAGTAAAATTATGTCAAACATCCAATTAATTATAGAAGAGCGTGCAGCCAACATAGGCAACTTTATGGTGGGCCGTTTATTGCCATTTAGACAAAAACGTATGGTTGGCCCATTTATTTATATCGACCATATGGGTCCGGTTAAACTAAACGAGCGAGAACAAATGGACATTAAACCACACCCTCATATTGGTTTATCAACCCTAACATTTTTGTTTGAAGGCAGCATTATGCACCGCGATTCGATTGGTAGCGAAATGGAAATTAAACCGGGTGAAGTAAATTGGATGACGGCCGGTAGAGGTATAGTGCACTCTGAAAGAACTCCTGATTATTTAAGAAACTCAGAAAAAACAATGCATGGTTTACAAATTTGGATTGCACTTCCAAAAGTATTTGAACAAACTGAACCCAACTTTTTTCATGCCGAAAAAGATGAAATACCTACTTGGGTTGATGGCCACGTAACCTACAAATTAGTGGCAGGTGAAGCCATGGGCAAAAAATCTCCGGTGCCAGTTTACAGCAAGTTGTTTATGCTCGAAATAAAATCAACCCAAACCACAAGCATTAATTTAAAAGACCAACTTTATGGTGAAGCAGGTTTATATATTTTAGAAGGAAGTGTAAAAAGTGAAGGCCATACATTTGAGCCTAAACAAATTTTAGTGGCACAAAACAGTACGTTGTGCGAGTTTGAGATGAGCGCCAATACTACCGTTTACATTTTTGGTGGTGAACCATTCCCAGAAGAGCGTTTTATAGATTGGAACTTTGTATCGAGCGATAAAAATTTGATTGAAGAAGCCAAACAAAAATGGGATGCTCAATTGTTTGATAAAGTAGTGGGCGATGAAATTGATTTTGTTCCCTACCCTACTCGTAAACCATAATTAGAAAAGAAAATGGCACATGTAAAAGCTAAAATTGCACAAGAGCAATATCAAGTAAAAATAGAAGCTAATGGCAATACCATTATTGCAGATGAACCCGCAAACGAAGGTGGATTAAACAAGGGATTCAATCCAACAGAACTTTTGGCTGCATCACTAGCAGCTTGTACATCTATTACATTACGCATGTATGCCAATCATAAAAAATGGGACTTGCAAGAGGTACATGTTGATGTTGATTTGGAATGGGATAAAGCATCAAACCAAACCCGTATCAACCGAAAAATTAACTTGGTAGGAAACCTTGATGACGCCCAACGCACAAGGCTTTTGGCGGTTGCCAATGCTTGTCCGGTGCATAAAATTTTAAGCAATACAATTCAAATCAATACTGTTTTAACTAACTGATAGTAAACTTTTAAACATTGAATTTAAAAAAGTTTGTATAAATTGTAAGAGTAATCAAGCCCCCTACATGAAAGCAAACGTTTATTTAATGTTGTCTTTATTGTTAAGTCAAGTTATTGGTGCACAAACGACCAATAGATTGAGTAAAACACCGCAATCTGATTGCACTGCTGCGATAAAGCTCCCTATTTACAAAGGCTTTAAATATGCCAATGTTGCCGCTCCGCAAGGCATTGGCGAAACTCAAGAGATAAATGCAAAAGGAAACAGTTTAGTATTTGCACAAGAACATCATAGCGCATGGTATGTGTTAAACTTTTCTAAAGGTGGCGATTTTACGTTTAAAATCAACCCTATTGATAGCAACAACGATTATGATTTTTTAGTTTACAAAATCACAGACTCTTTGTATTGCGATCAAATTAAGACAAACCAAATTAAACCAATTAGAAATAACTTAAGTCGAAACAACCCCAAAAACAAAGGTATAACAGGTTTAAGTATAGATGCACAAAATGCTTTTAGCAAACCTGGTCCGGGCAATCAGTTTAGCCAATACTTAACAGTAAATAAAGGCGATAAATACGTATTGGTAATTGATAATGTATATAAAAATGGGAATGGTTTTAGTATTGATTTTGAACTGAGCAATTCCATTAATATTAAAGGAGAAGTGAAAGATGATAGTGGCAAACCGATTGTAGCAAAAGTTATTTTAACAGATTCGTTAGGCAACACCATAAATGAAACACAATCAACAGCCAACGGCATTTATGAAATGAAAGCCACGGTGCAGGAGAATAAAAACTACCTATTATTTATATCAGGTAAAAATACATTCTTCGAAACCATACCTATAAAAGGTAATCAACCCAACCGCGAATTAAAAACAACTTTACCAATTTTAAAAAAGGACAAAACATACAAACTGGAGCAAATTAACTTTGAACCCAACAGCGCAGAACCGTTGCAAGAAGCCTTACCGGCTATACAAAATTTAGTAAGATTAATGCTCTTGAACCCCGAGTTGAAAATAGTGATTGAAGGGCATGTAAATGGGACATCTATTGCAGGACTTTTGTTAACCTCGGAAGCAGATGTAAAACGACACGAAGAAATTGCATTGGCAAGGGCACAAAAAGTTGCCTCGTTTTTAACAGTTGCTGGTGTTAATCAAAGCAGATTCGAAGTAAAGGGTTATGGATCTAGGCAAATGTTGTATCCAACAGCAAAAACGTTGGAAGAACAAAAAGCAAACAGAAGAGTAGAAATAAGAATTAAATAACCACTAAATAAAAATACTATGGCAAAGCAACAATCTCCGGTTGACAAATACATATCGGGGTTTCCAAAAGAGACGCAAGACTTGTTACAGCAAGTAAGAAAATTAATTCATAAACACGCCACGGATGCCACAGAGGGCATGGGTTACGGCATACCAACCTATAAGTTAAATGGGACAAACTTGGTGCATTTTGCAGGCTATAAAAACCATATTGGTTTTTATCCGGGAGCATCAGGGATAGAACATTTCAAGAAAGAGATTTCTGTTTACAAAAATTCAAAAGGTGCTATCCAATTTCCTTTAAACGAACCATTACCCGAAAAGCTAATTGTTAAAATTATTATCTACAGGGTAACTCAAAACATACTGAAACATGCCGTGAAAGACAAAGTTAAAACTTGCAAAAATGGCCATAGTTATACCAAAACAACCGACTGCCCCACTTGCCCAATATGTGAAAAAGCACGCAAACCTAAAACCGGATTTATGCAAGTATTAAGCGCCCCCGCCATAAGAGCATTGGAGCAAGCAAACATCAAAACCTTAAAACAACTAAGTAAAAAAACAGAACAAGAATTATTAAGCTTACATGGTTTTGGACCAAGTAGTATCAAAAAACTGAAACCACTACTTAAAGAAGCCGGTTTGAGTTTGAAGAGTTAACCTACCCAAACAAATAATTCAACATCTCTTCTAATTTACTAACCTCTACAATGGTAATGTTTGATTTATGCTTAGGTAATTTATTAAACTTACTAATATACACACTTGTAAAGCCTAGTTTTTCGGCTTCGCTAATACGTTGTTCAATTCTGCTTACAGCACGTATTTCACCACTTAAACCAACCTCGCCTATAAATGCAATTTTATTATCGACCGGTACATTTTGATAACTGCTAACAATGGCTGCAATCACTCCCAAATCTATTCCCGGATCTTCTACACGTAAACCACCTGCTATATTGATAAACACATCTTGCATGCCCATACGTAGGCCACATTTTTTTTCGAGTATGGCCAACAACATGTTTAAACGTTTGGCATCATATCCATTGCTGTTACGTTGCGGAGTACCATATGCAGCAGTACTTACCAATGCTTGTGTTTCTATTAATAGCGGACGTAAACCTTCAATGGTTGCACTAATGGCAATTCCACTTAAGTTTTCATCGCGTTGAGAAATCAAAATCTCTGATGGGTTACTTACTTCACGCAAACCTGCACCATGCATTTCATAAATACCAATTTCGCTGGTGCTACCAAAACGGTTTTTAGTGGTGCGCAAAATACGGTACACATGATTTCTATCTCCTTCAAATTGCAACACGGTATCAACCATATGCTCTAACAATTTAGGACCGGCTAATGCACCATCTTTAGTAATGTGCCCAATTAAGAATACAGGTGTTCCGGTTTCTTTGGCAAATCGAATTAAATCTCCGGCAGTTTCTTTTATCTGTGAAATACTGCCCGGAGTACTGTCAATCAATTCACTTTGTAGGGTTTGAATAGAATCAATTACCACAATATCAGGTTGCAACTCTTGCAATGCTTTACCAATTTTTTGGGTTGATGTTTCTGTAAAAAGGTAACATTCGTTATTGCGAAATGGCAATCGCTCTGCACGCATTTTAATTTGCGTATCACTCTCCTCACCACTTATATAAAGTACTTTTTTGTTATTAAACTGTAAGGCTATTTGCAGCATTAGAGTTGATTTCCCTATCCCGGGTTCACCACCAATCAAAATAACGCTTCCCGGAACAATCCCTCCGCCTAAAACACGACTTAACTCTAAATCCTTTATTTCATAACGGTGTTCGGCACCATGCTCAACCTCCGCCAATAAAACAGGCTTTAATACACTTTTGGTACTTTGCGGCTTCCATGTTTTCTTATACTCAATTTTCTCTTTATGAATAACTTCTTCGGTATAAGTATTCCACTCACCGCAACTGTTGCATTTACCCACCCATTTGGGCGAAGTTGCTCCGCAGTTTTTACAAAAAAAAGTTGTTTGTGTTTTTGCCATACGATGTTTGCAATATAATATTAAAACAAAAAAAGCGGGAAACATTAAGAATCCCGCTTTAATTACAAACTATCCTTACCTCAAATACACTACTATTTAGATAAGATTTTTAGGTATATAAGCTACAACAAGGTTGTAGCAATTGTGACCTTCAATTTTTACGCGTGCAAAGGTAAGAGAAGAATTTTAATACATTTCCTGATTTTTATCAAACGGTAATTAAAAAGGTTAATCGGTTGTGCCTTTTACCGTAAAGAACAATTACAATGCTGAGCATAAACAAAATATCAATTTAAACTGTATTGTAT
>CAZRVA010000123.1:0-8115 GCA_964603255.1 uncultured Chitinophaga sp. | reverse complement strand
ATATAAACCCCTGTCTCCCCAGCCCGGAATAACCACTGATTTTAGAACCGCATTGCCCTTGTTTTCATTTAATTGATATGAGTCAACTATTTTAATCACCGCCCCGTAAGTCGATAATTTAGACAATTGATTTTTAGTGTAAGAAATTGAAAATCGTTGTACTTCTCCTGCCTTGATATTTTGAAGAGCCGACTTATCTATTTTAGGTACCGTTATTTTGTATGTTGATGAATCGAAAATTTTAATTTCAACATCAACGAATGTGTTAGGATTAGTTGAATTTATTCCGAACTCCAGCATCAAAATCGTGTCTTGATTATATATTTTGATATCACCAACCGAAGATGTGGGTAATTGTGCATTTGCGCTAGTAAAATACGTGGAGCAAATAAGTAGGAGTAAAATTAATCTAATTATGTTCATAATCTTTTCGAGATTAAAGATTTATCGTCAATTAAACAAACTATTCCAATATGGAATAAATTATCGCTACAAAAACTCGTACCCAATATCCTTACGGTAATACTTGCCTTCGTATTGTATTTTTTCGGCATTGGTTAACGATTTTGTTACAGCTTCTTTTACATTATTACCAAAGGAGGTAATGGCCAATAACCGTCCGCCATTGCTTACCATATCTCCATGATCATTCTTTTTGGTTCCGGCATGAAACAACAACGAATCTTTCACCTCATCAAATCCAGTCATTACTTTACCTTTGGCATAATCGCCCGGGTACCCTTCAGCTACCAACATTACCGTTACCGCAGTTTGGTTCGATACTTTTAAATCATATTCGTTTAAAGTTCCTTTTCCGGTGGCCAACATCAACTCCACAAAATCACTTTCAATACGTGGCAATACCACTTCAGTTTCTGGGTCGCCCATGCGGCTGTTGTATTCAATCACGTAAGGTTCGCCATCCATGCTCATCAACCCTATAAAAATAAAACCAACGTAGTGTATACCATCTTTTACCAATCCGTTAATGGTTGGTTTTATAATTCGCTCTTCTACTTTTTGCATAAACACATCATCGGCAAATGGCACCGGACTAACAGCACCCATACCACCTGTGTTTAAGCCGGTATCTCCCTCGCCAATACGTTTGTAATCTTTTGCACTTGGCAATACTTTATAGTTTTTACCATCTGTAACTACAAAAACAGATAACTCAATACCTTTTAAAAATTGCTCCACCACAACCTTGGCACTTGCCGCACCAAACTTTTGTTCTTTAATCATGGCTTGAATTTCGGCAACAGCCTCTTCATTACTCTCGCAAATCAAAACACCTTTACCTGCTGCAAGTCCATCTGCTTTTAACACTACGGGTAAACTATGGTTCTTCACATAATCAACACCCGCATGTATAGTTTCAAACGTAAATGTTTCGTATGCTGCTGTAGGTATTTGGTGGCGTTTCATAAACGCTTTGCTCCAATCTTTACTTCCTTCCATTTGTGCGCCAGTTTCATCAGGACCAACAAAAGGAATGGTTTTTAAATGGTTATCGGCCATAAAGTGGTTACGTAGTCCTTTTACCAGTGGTTCTTCAGGACCAACTATCACCAACCCAATTTCATTATCAACACAAAACTTACCTACAATGGCAAAATCAAGCGGATTAATTGGAACATTAACACCCAATTGAGCAGTTCCGGCATTGCCAGGCATAATAAATAACTTGGTACATAAAGCGCTTTGAGTTAGTTTATAGGCAAATGCATGCTCACGTCCACCAGAGCCAATTAACAAAATATTCATAATCAAAAGTGTAAATAAGTGGGGCGAATATAATACCTAACTAGATTTAGGTTACATTTGCCATCTATATATTTATGTATTCTTTTACACAACAAACATTTAACATGGTGGCTACCACACAGCAATATCTTGAACCTGTGTTAGTAAATGAGCTACTTAACCTTGGCGCTACCGATGTTGAAAAACACAACAGAGCTGTAAGTTTTACCGGAGATTTAGGCGTAATGTACCGTGCAAACCTTTGCTCACGTACTGCTTTAAAAATATTAGTACCTTTTATAAAATTCAGAGCCCGTAATGAGCGCGATTTATACGAAGAAATAAGACGTATTAGTTGGGAAAACTACCTTGATGTGGATGGCACATTGGCTGTACACACGAGTTTAAGCACCGATTATTTTAACCATTCTCAGTTTGTTTCGCAAAAAACAAAGGATGCCATTGTTGATAGATTTAGAGATAAGTTTGGAAGAAGACCCAGCGTTGATATTACCAACCCACACTTAAGTATTGCGGTGCATATTGTGCGCGATGAAGTAAGCATTTCGTTTGATAGTTCGGCAGAGAGTTTACACCGCAGAGGTTATCGCACCGAACAAACCCTTGCACCAATAAATGAAGTTACTGCAGCCGGAATGATTTTATTAACCGGTTGGGATGGCAAAGGTGCTTTTGTTGACCCCATGTGCGGTAGCGGAACCATACTAATTGAGGCTGCTTTGTACGCTAAAAATATTGCTCCGGGTTTGTTTAAAAAACACTTCGGGTTTATGCATTGGAAAAATTTCGACCGTAAGTTGTGGCAAAGTATTGTTGATGAAGCCAAGGCTAACATCAGAGAAATCGATACCATTTTTATGGGTAGCGATAAAACGTTTAAAGCCATAGAAATTGCCCGCGCCAATGCTACACGTGCCGGTTTAGATGAAGATATCAGGTTAAGTAACAAACGTTTTGAGGAAGTGAAACCACCTCAAGGAGTGGCTGGTTTGGTGGTGATGAACCCTCCTTATGGCGAACGTTTACCTATCGAAGAAATTGGTCCGTTTTATAAGCAAATTGGCGACAAACTAAAACAAGACTTCGATGGTTATACTGCTTGGATCATCTCTTCAAATGTGGGTGCACTTAAAAAAGTTGGATTAGCTGCAAGTCAACGCTTAACTTTGTTTAACGGCCCATTAGAATGTAAATACTACAAGTTTGAATTATATAAAGGCTCGAAAAGAGCACCTAAAACAGACAATAACACCGAAGTTACCGAATAAAAACCGGTATAGCATTTTATTGCTTTTGGTGTTGATGCATGTGTTTACGTTTGCACATGCGCCTGTTTCGTGGCACATGGTAAAAGCGGCCAACAACATCAAGGTTTTTACTTCTAATGTTCCAGATTATCCGGTAAAAGGAATTAGGGCTGAAGTTATTTTTGATGCACCCATAGAAAACGTATTAAAGGTTGCTATGAACGTAAGCCATTACCCAAACTGGATTTACAAATGCAAAAAAAGTGTGGTGGTGAAACAAATTTCTAAGCAAGAAGTAATTTATTACCATATTACAGATGCACCTTGGCCCGTTGATGACCGTGACCAATATTCGATAACTAAACTAAGCAAACATACTGACGGAAGTTATTGGATGCACTCGCACACTTTACCCAATTATGGAGCTGAAGTTTCGGGTAATGTGCGTGTAAAAAATGGCAAAGCCACGTGGCATTTTATTCCTTTGCCCAACGGACAAACCAAGGGAGAATATGAGTTATTTTTCGATCCTGCGGGGCACATACCAAGTTGGATCATTAATTTATTTATTGCCGAAGGTCCTTATTTAACCATGCTCAACATGCAACGCGAAGTGAAGGCTGTTTCGGGAAAGTAGTCATTAAAGTAAGAGCCTAGATGTTAGAAGTTGGAGATTTAGAATTTAGACTTCAGTAGCTTTCTATTAGAAATATAACACAACTGAAGCGTTATGATCTTACCGTTTCTGTGAAATTCATCGCATTCTGTGAGAGCCCGTCACTAAAGTACTTTCTTACGCATCAGCTTTATTTCTGCATCACGTTTTTTGGAAGTGAGTCTTTCTTGCACCGATGATTTAGTGGGTTTAGTGGCCTTACGTTTTTTGCGCACCACAAAACACTTATTCAACAATTGGTACATTTTTTTAAATGCAATTTCTTTATTGGCCAGCTGGCTTCTTTCGGTTTGAGCTACAATTTGAATTGCACCTTCTGTTGTAAGTTTATCTGCTAATTTATCAAGCAAAAAAACACGTTCTTCCTCCGTTAATAACTGCGAGTATTGCACATTGAATTCAAGCAACACTTTGGTAGCAACCTTATTTACATTTTGCCCACCTGCACCACCACTGCGACTGGTTTTAATGGTAAACTCTTTATTTAAAAACGGAGGAACAAAATGTTGCATCAGTTGGCTTCAAAATTAAATTCGGTGCGCAATTGTTGGCGTGTTTTCTCTACCACATTTACATCCATTTTTATATCTGTTAACGGACGATTGGTTGATGCATTTTTAGGTTGTTTAACAATAGAATCAACCACCTGAATGCCACTGATAATTTTACCAAATATGGTGTACTCGTTATCTAAATGTTTAGTACCTGAGGTAGAATGACAAATGTAAAACTGCGAGCCGCTTGAAGCTTTGGTTGGATTTTGTGCATTACCCAATCGTGCTGCGGCTACTTCGCCACGTGCATGACGAAACTTAGATGTATCTATCTCGGCAGGTATGGTATAACCCGGGCCACCTGAACCATCGTTATTGGAGTCGCTATCTTTTGAGTTAGGATCTCCACCCTGAATCATAAAATTACTGATGATACGATGGTACGTGGTATTATCAAAAAAATTGCTATCAGCCAAGCCTAAAAAGTTAGCACGATGCAATGGTGTTTCTTTATACAACCACATGTACATGGTACCAAACGAGGTATTGATTTGAATAATTTTTTCAGTTGTATCTGCAGGTGTTGAATATTGTGGTGTTGGTGTTTCTTCTTTTTTACATGATGCAAACACAAACAGCACTGCAATAATTAAGTATACATTCTTCATAAATAGTAGTGTTTACTCAAACATAAGGAATTGGGGGAGAAAAGAAAAGATTAAACGGCAAAGGCTGCGCTTCGTACTGTTTAAACAGTACGAGAGCGCATTATTCACCTTTTTGTTTTAGGGTGATGTTTCCGATGTTGTACGTATAAATTGATGCCGGCAAGAATGATAACTGTATGTTATTTACCGTTTTTACAGCCTGCTGATTTATAGTGGTAACCAATGCTGCTTTAAACGAATTGGCTTTACAAAATTGCATCAAACTTTTTAGCTCTTGCGGTTTGTCTACATACCTATTGCTCCATTTAATTTCTACACCCCAAACTGGCTTGTATTTTTTGCCATCAACCAAAACCAAATCAACTTCACCTTCTTGTCGGCCTTCTTTCCAGCGGGCATAAGTTAAATCAAGTTTCTCACGGTGCATCCACTGCGAAAGCACTGCTGTTTCTACCATATTACCCATTTCATCATCCAACTCGGTAATGGGCGAAAATAAAGCTGTACGTAATGATGGGTTGGTTAAATACACTTTAAAACTGGTAATGCGTTTTAAACGTTTTGCATTTACATCAACCTTGTTTAATACTTTAATTAAAAATGCCGCCTCTAAATATGCTAAGTACTTTTTGAGTGTTTCTTTTAAAATACCGCTTTCTTTAGCCATCGACTCGAATGAAAACTCGTTGCCTGTGTTGTAAGCCAAATAAGTAAACAACCGATTTAGTTCCTGTACATCTTTAATACCATACAAACTCGGCAAATCGCGTAAAAGCACCTTATCTACAATATCATTTTTTACGTACCTACCCATATCGCTTTGTATTTTTTCCGACAAAACAACTTCCGGATATCCACCAAAATTTAAGTAGTGAACAAACTCTTGATTAAGCGCTTTAATGTCTTGCGTTAAACAATAGGGTATTGTTTTCTCGGCATACTCAATAGTTCCATCATACATTAAGTGGTTTAATTTTTTGAGGTGTATGTACTCCTGAAAAGTAAGCGGAGGTAACATAAAATCGGTAAATCGGCCTGCACCACTCTCGGTACTGTGCCACTTAAGTGCGGCCGCTGCCGACCCAGATACAACAAACTTGGTTTTGGGATAGGTATCTACCAATACTTTTAAATGACGTTCCCAATCTTTTAGGTATTGAATTTCATCAAAAAACACATAACAACCATCAAGCTGCTTCAGGTTTAAAGAGTGCTTGCACAAATCCAATAAATCATCTAAACCCAGTTGCACATAAATAGGATTATCAATGCCTACAAAAAATATTTTCTGAGGACTTACACCATCATTTAGCAGCTGATCAATGGCATGAAAAATCATAACTGTTTTGCCTACACGCCTTGGCCCCATAAGCACTAAAGCCCTACGTACATCATGCTCTTTAACATATGGATAAAACAAATCGAAATACAAACGTTTGGCCATGCTTTGGTATGTTTCCGGTATTTGTTGGTTTACCCACCAAGGGTTTTCATAACGCAAACGCTCTATTATTTTTTCGGTTGGAATAAGCCTTGAATTTCGCATAAAACTCTTTATTTGAACAAATATAGTAAAAATAGATATATTTAAACATACTTATTTTAACATTTTTGTTACCAATAAGATTAAATACATTAAATTTTAGGCTTATTTGTACATCATTAACCATTATGGCAAGGCCAAGGTAGCCTTCGCCACCAAAATGGGCGATTAGTAGTTTTTTTGCTAATTGGCTATAAGGTGCGAGTCCGCTGGAGTTGTTATAGTCATTTAATAAAACTCACAAACCACATATCTGCTTGAACGGAGCGTGTCATTCAACAAATTTTACCTAAAGTGGTAATTGAATGAAAGTGATTTAAGCGGAGTGATGGTAACGTCATTATTGTATGACCTGGTGAAATAATTCAATCCGGTTTCGGCTGTAATAGAAAAGTGTTTATTGACTTTATACTGCAAACCTAATCCAGGTAAAATGCCTGCTGAGTTTATTTCGTACATGCTTGAGTACGGTTTACCGGAATACTCTCCCTTACTTCGTGTTTTCTGATGTAACCCTGCTACATCTAAAGACAAATACACCACAAATTTACGAATAGGAAATGCCCGCTGATAACCCACACGATACTCCAAAGAATAAAACTTATAACTACCAGCATACGTTCCATACATTCCTTCACGATGAAATGATTCGTTCTCGGTAAAATATTCAACGCCTACCCTAATGGCATTGTTTTTAAAATGGCGCTTGTACATTACTCCATTAAACCAATGCTGGTTATAAATATTAAAGCTTCTTTTGTTTATGTTTAATACACCAAATACACTCAATCCGATTTCGTTTTTGGGCTGAGTAGCATGTATACTTTGCGCTTGTACATCACCCAAAAGCAATAACAATAAAAAACATGCAACAAGACATATTACTTTCATAATTAACTAGTTTAGTATCATAAAGGTACAATTACATTTATCAAAAACAAATTACTAGAGAAGAGCGAATCCTATCTTGTCTCGAGACGAAGTTCAACAAAGCTAAAACGGATTGTTTTATTAATTACCTCTCGATACACGCTCCAACACACTAGCCCGCTCAAAGCGCACTCGAGGTGGCTGTAACAAAAAACATTTACATTCGACCCCTCCGGGGTCGGTTGTTATGGTGGTTAATCATTGGCTATAAACATGCGACTCAGCCAGAGTCGGTGATACAAATTACGTTTTTAAATTTAGCTGATTGTGTTTGGACTCACAGAGCAAAGGTTTGCGAGAACGGAGAAAATATTAACCCTCAATAAAAAAGAACCTAATCACAAAAAGTAAGGCTATACACAGATAACTCATGATGGTTTGTTTGTTAATTCTTTTTCTTAAAATCTCCAACTCTGCATTTTCATTTTTAAACAGTAAAGGAATTGGCAATGAAACTTGTAATTTTAGCAGTATGTTTTTGTTTGAAAATAGAAAGTCTAAAAAATCTTGAATAGGATTACCTTTTTGTAACATCAAATATTTGTAATAAAGGTATGCACGCGTATTTACAGATACAAAAATCCCTATAATACTTACTAATAATAAAACTAAAAAAACTGAATCTGATGTATTCATTCTAGCTCGTTCTAATCAATTATATTTAATTAAAATCATCCCCATCTCTCATAAAATTCTTCGATATGAGAATCTAATACATCGACAAAATCTTCGTAGAACTTTTCTTCTCTGTGCAACCTAAATATTAGCTGACCAATGTCGCCCCAGATAC
>CAZRVA010000122.1:0-8125 GCA_964603255.1 uncultured Chitinophaga sp. | reverse complement strand
GGTTGCACTCGTACAACAAACGAAGCTTGCCATTTGGCGCTTTATCGGTTGCAGGGTAAATAAAAATCCCTCCTTTTAATAAGTTACGATGAAAATCGGCAACCATACTACCAATGTAACGCGCGCTGTATGGACGATTGGTTGGTTTATCGTATTGCTGACACCAGGTGATGTATTCTTGAACACCTTTTGGGGCGCTTAAAATATTTCCTTCGTTATAGCTGTATATTTTACCCATTTCAGGAATTTTCATATCAGGGTGCGATAAGCAAAACTCACCAATTCCGGGATCTAAAGTAAATCCGTTTACACCATTACCGGTAGTGTAAACCAACATGGTACTTGTTCCGTAAATTACATATCCGGCTGCTAACATTTTATTGCCCGGTTGAAAAAAATCTTCAGTTGTAGCCTTTGTGCCAACAGGTGTTACACGCTGGTAGATACTAAAAATAGTTCCGATAGAAACGTTTACATCAATATTGCTAGAACCATCTAGAGGATCCATGCACACCACGTATTTTGCATTTTTGCTTACAGGCGAATCGATGTAAATAATATCATCATCTTCCTCGCTTGCAACAGCACAAACCTCACCACCACGGGTTAAGCAATCAATTACTAAATTATTGGCAATAACATCTAATTTTTTTTGGTCTTCGCCCTGAATGTTTGAACTACCCGCCTCACCAATAATATCAGCCAATCCGGCTCTGTTTACTTCACGGCTGATGGTTTTAGCGGCAATACCAATATCGCGCAACAATCGCGAAAACTCGCCTTTGGCTACATTAATTTCATGTTGACGCTCAATAATAAATTGTCCTAATGTGGTTACATTAAATTTGCTCATACAAAATTTCTTTTAGTTATCGGCAAATATAAGATTAGCCAACTGCCTTACAAATGGTACTCGTTTTTATTTAGGGTTGATTGTATATTGCGACCCAATTTTAAAGCCTGAAGCACATTTCAGGCATTGGGGGGAGCGCCATATAATATTGCAAAACAATATTTTACGGCTCAATAATTAAAAACATAACTAAGGTGAAAGTTTTCAAATTCGGGGGCGCATCAGTTAAAGATGCAGATTCAGTAAAAAATGTAGCCAACATTTTAAACACTTATGCAAGCGAACCGCTTTTGGTAGTGGTATCCGCAATGGGCAAAACAACAAATGCTTTAGAGCAATTAGCCCATGCACATTACAACAATGATGTGCCAACCAAACAACGTTTATACAAGGAAGTAAAGCAATTTCATGATGAAATTATAGCGGGTTTACTAAAGGATACCAACAGCTTTGCGTACAACGATATTGAAAATTTATTTATTGAATTAGAGTGTTTGATTGAAGCCGAAAGTGAAGGCTCGTACGATTTTAACTACGACCAAATTGTGAGTTATGGCGAAATTTTCAGCACCCGAATTGTAAGTACCTACCTAAACGAAAGCGGCATCAAAAACCGTTGGATTGATGCACGTAACTTCATTAATACAGATGGTACTTTTAGAGAAGGTAAAGTTAATTGGGATTTAACATCAACCATTATTAGCAAAAAACTAAAACCTATAGTTAGCAAACAGTTGGTGGTAACCCAAGGATTTATTGGCCAAAACAGAGAGCACAATACCGTTACTTTAGGCAGAGAAGGCAGTGATTACAGTGCTGCAATTTTTGCATATACGCTAGGCGCTGATAGTGTTACCATTTGGAAAGATGTGGCCGGGGTAATGAATGGTGATCCTAAAAAATTTCCAGCAGCAATTAAACTTGATGAATTAAGTTACACGCACGCCATTGAAATGGCTTATTACGGTGCAACAGTTATTCACCCAAAAACCATACAGCCACTACAAAGCAAAAACATTCCTTTGTATGTGCGCTCATTTGTAGACCCTGCTGCTAAAGGCACTACAGTTAGTAATTCTGCTATCGAAAAGCATATTCCAACTTTTATCTCTAAAAGCAAACAAGTATTGCTTTCTATATCAAGTAAAGATTTTAGTTTTATTGTTGAAGATAACCTAAGCAGTATTTTTAACCTTTTTGCCGAACACAATGTTAAAATGAATTTGATGCAAAACTCAGCCATTAGTTTTAGTGTTTGTGTTGATGATAAAGGTGATGAAATTGAAAAACTAAAAAGCGATTTAAGTTTTAACTACAACTTAAAATGCAACAACGATGTTGAATTGCTAACGGTGATGCATCAAACAGAAGACGCGTTAAAACAAGCCTTAACCAACAAAACAGTATTACTGGAACAACGCACACGTGCCACTGTTCAATTTGTGCTAAAAGCCAATGCCTAATAAAGTTTTTTTACTCACGGGAAGCAATGTGGGCGATAGCAGCGCATTATTAAACGAGGCCAAACTAGCCATAAAAAAACAAGTGGGCGAAATCGAGGCTGCTTCTCATTTGTATAAAACTGCGCCTTGGGGCAATACCAACCAACAAGATTTTTTAAATCAGGTGCTTGCGGTTAACACCAATTTAAGTGCTTATGATGTTTTAAAAACAATTTTAAACATTGAGTTACACATGGGTAGAATTCGTGAGGAAAAATGGGCACCCCGAACTATTGATATCGATATCTTATTCTTTAACACCGAAATTATTCAACAAGAAAATTTGATTGTGCCTCATCCTCTGCTACATCAACGCAGGTTTACGTTGGTTCCTTTGGCCGAAATTGCGCCCGATTATGTGCATCCTACCTTACATCAAACCAATACACAATTGTTGCAGCAATGCCCTGATGATAGTATAGTGGAAAAGTTGTAAGCAACAACACGTTTGTTTGATGCACATTTGCGACACATGGCAGCAAAACCGGCATACGAATTTATAGCAATTGAAGGCAATATTGGCGCAGGAAAAACTTCGCTGGCTACCTTGCTAAGTAAGGAATTTAATGCCAAATTGATTTTAGAGGAGTTTGAAGACAACTCGTTTTTGCCCAAGTTTTATAATGATGCACGCAGATTCGCTTTTCCACTTGAGATGAGTTTCTTAGCCGCACGTTTTAATCAACTAAAAAAACAACTTTTAGAACCCGATTTATTTCAACAACATTTGGTAAGCGATTACATCTTTGCTAAGTGTTTGTTGTTCTCTAAAATTAATCTTGATGATGATGAATATGACCTTTACATGCGGTTATTCGAAATCATCAACCAACAAATGCGCCAACCCGATTTATTGGTTTACCTCCATAATCCCATTGAAAAATTACAGTGGAACATATTAAACCGCGGACGTAGTTACGAGCAAAAAATTGAAGACGAATACTTGCAATCGTTAAGTGATGCATACTTACACTACCTGCACCAAAATACGCACTTACGCATTTTATTGGTTGATTGCTCATCTATTGATTTTGTAAACAACACTGATCATTACCAAAGTTTGGTTAATTTAATTAGCAAAGAATATACACCCGGCATACACCACGTGAGTTTTTTGGATGTTAATAGCTAATAAGAAATCCAAAATTCGAAATCCGAAATTCTAAATTTAGTTAGGCAGGACAAAATCTCAATTGATATGTTTTGAAAGTGAACGAAGCCCTGAAAGGGCGAAATCAAATCTGCATTGGGCAACGCCCATTGCTAACTAAAAAAGAATAATACCCTACTAAAGAATCAACCATTAAACAACAATTCATGAAATTCCTGCTGTTTAATCACCAATAGGTAATTTGTATGTTAAATGTTAAGTAATTGTTATGTAATCATATCTTTTTTGTAAATTCGTTTTGTGCTTATTGAAGCACAGCCATTTACAATGACTACAAAATCATACACAAAACCACTGCTAACACTTGCATTAACGCTACTTTTAGGGTTGATGATCAATTTGCATGCAGAAGATTTTGCGAAAAAAGTTGTGGTTAATTATTACGGTCATGCCCTACCCTTTAGCCTTACCAATGATTACTTTGATAAACAAAAAAGTATTGCTGAAGGATTAAATATTGAACAGCAAACACAATTATTAATAAACGATAGCACGGTTTTTACTTTTATAAAAGAAGCCAACCAATATGCACAAACTTATAAGTTGGATGATATTTCTTACTTGATGTTGGTTAAAAAAGCTGCAGAAATCATCACCCCAAAAAACGATAAAAACTTTGCGCAACAATTTACTTATGCCGTATTGTATAACAAAGGATTGGATGTTATTTTAGGCGTAAGCAACCAAAACATCACTGTGTATGGCTCAACAAACTTTGCCATTAAAAATGTATTGTTCGTACAACTAGGCTCGAAAATTTATTACGATTTATCATTCGACCAAGCAAAAGAACCTGCACACGAAAAGTTAGCTGACATAAAATTTAATCCAAACGCTAAAAGTTTAAAACTAAATCGTTACTCGCCACCTGCAATTGGTAAATTGGGTAAAAATAAAACCATACCTTTTGAGTATGACGATTACGTTTACTTTTTCACCTCACGTATAAATCAATCATTGGTAGAGTATTACCACGATTTACCGGATATTGAAATGAGTTTGGTTTATTTAAACTACGGCTTATCAGAAAAAGGTTCAAACACTTTGGTTAATCAATTAAAGGATGCAACTGCTTACATGAGTAAAGAAAAAGCGGTTAATTTCTTATTGAGTTTTGTACAAAGTTTAGCCTATGCAAAAGACATGGATGTGTTGGGTAAAGAAAAATTTGCATTCCCGGAAGAAGCATTGGCTAACGACTTTTCCGATTGCGAAGACCGCAGCATGTTGTTTGCTTTTTTGGTAAGAGAAGTTACCAACCTGCAAAGTATTGGCCTATTGTATAAAGATGCAGCACATATGAATGTGGCTGTAGAAAATTGGCGTAAAAACCTTGGTGACATAAGTGTTTACGACATGGATTTTGTGGTTTGTGAACCTAGCGGAAAAGGCTTTAGAGCAGGTGAACAAACCATGAATTTAACAAAAGCTAATGTAGTAAAGTGGTAGTTTTTCGACAGGGATTAACCACAGGGATTAACCACAGCGATAACAAAGATAACACAGCGATAGCAGCGACTATAATCTTCCGTGAAATTCTTTGGATTCTCTGAGAGAAATAAATTATGCCTTTGGCCCTTTAGGTTGTAAAGGTCTAATCTCCAAATTAACCGTATGAAAATTATCAGGCATTTCTAATGCGTATAAAATATTTGCTGCTACATCTTCGGGCATCAACATATAATCATGGGGTTGTATTCCCGGACTGTTTCTAAAAAAATCGGTTTTAGTACTGCCCGGATAAATGCAAGTAACTTTAATTCTAAAATCACGCACCTCTCTAAACAACGATTCGCTTAAACCTTTTACCGCCCACTTGGTGGCACAATAGGCCGAAACTTGCGGCATACCTTCTAATGCAGCCGTTGATGCAATATTTATGACATGACCTAACTGCTGTTGTTTCATAACCGGTAAGGCTTGCTTACAGCAATAAAAAATACCGTTTACATTGGTTTGAAACATTTCGTCCCACTGCTCGTAAGTAGTGTTTTCAAGCATACCAAAATAACCTAAACCGGCATTGTTTACCAACACATGTATTTGGTTTTGGGTTGATGCAAAGATTCGTGCAAATGCTTGTTCTACTGCATTTGCATTGCGCACATCGCAGGTAATAAAGGTATAATTTGGATGCTGAATTTGATTACTTCTTCCTAAACCAAAAACAACAGCTCCTTTATTTAATAATTGTAATACGGTATGATAGCCAATTCCTTTACTCACTCCGGTTACTACGGCTACTTTGTTTGTTAAATCCATGGTAATATTTTGCTTCGAAAATAGTGTATTTAATTCAACAAAAATGCTTTGTATTGTGGTGTATGCTCGCGAGTAACTTTTACTCCTGGTGATGGTAAATGAATTAAGTTTACTACATTTTTTATGGCAGTTACTCCTTTTGATTTTGTTTTGATTGCTGCTAGGTTAATATCTATACCAAATACAAA
This sequence comes from uncultured Chitinophaga sp., assembly GCA_964603255.1. Taxonomy (GTDB): domain Bacteria; phylum Bacteroidota; class Bacteroidia; order UKL13-3; family UKL13-3; genus UBA6183. The sequence goes on along the minus strand of CAZRVA010000122.1, from coordinate 2,149 downwards.
CTCGCGTTTTAATTGACCAATACTGTAACCTTCAACACTGTAGCCAGCGGCCAAGTTAATTACCTCAGGCCATTTACGACCAACTGCCCCTGGCAATAACTTGTGCATATTAAAACTCAACCAATAAATATGGTCATCATAGTTACTACTTAATCGGGCAATGGGCCTGCGTGGGTAATAACTAAACTTAAAGGCAATGTTTTTGAAAAACGGCACCTTGTGCTGCAACACTCCATAACCAATACCTGCAAAGTTTGCAGCCAAATCTGGCACACTAAAACCGTAGGGAGAAAATGCATCACCAATTTCGATACTCAACGCCCAAAACGCAGGTAAAGCAATACTTGTATATAAGGTTTGTCGTGGGGTAAACTCAGCCCAAGTCATGGCCTCATAAATAGCATGGTAGCACAAATGCGAGACATAAGCATGTCCAATTTTATCCATCCCTAAACTGTAATTGTTAAACACACCGTCATGCTCAAAATGAAAAGCATTGGAACTATCCTGCCACCACCATTTATACTCCACCAAAGAACTTGACGATTGTTGAACAATAAGTCCGGCAATAACTAAATTCTTTTTGGTGAGCCACTTTTTATAGCCAATATTATTACTGTCTGTTTGTGCATTTACAACAACAAGTTTTAACAGTAATATACTTATAACAATAAGTTGTTTCATGCGTTAAAAATCAAAATATAAACCAATGGTGTGTAGGTTGTTTTTTTGGTTGTATAAAAATCCGCGCTCTTCGTATCCGCCCAAATAATTGTAGGCCAAACGTATGGTTTTATTTTGTTTTGGGTTGATTTTAAAACCGGCTTGCAAAGCATGAGTAGTGGCAAAATCAAACTCTTGCCTAAACTTTAAATCCGCTGCAACATAAGTAATTATGTTTGGGGTGATGCGGTAAACATCAATTTCTGTTCCTATTTGTAACATTACTTTTTTCGACCAATCTCTTGCAATTCCTACTTCACCAATTTTAAAATTGTGCAAATAATACAAACCACCGTACAACAACATTTTTTGCTTAAACAACCTGTGTATGGTTTGTAATTGCACGTAATCTTTTACATAGTTTTTTACGGGTATACCAATGGCAATGGCATCATCAGCAATATGCTGACTGGTATGCCCGAAACCTGTGCGCAAATACCAGTTATCATTCATTTGTAAATCGGCTAAAAAGTCTGCAAAAAAATCAACGTTTAAAACTTCGCCTCTTCTTACATAACGCTTTAAAGTAAGGTGGGTTGATGCACCTGCACTAAACTGAATGGTTTTACCCCAAATGGTAGCATTAAACATAGGGAAATATCCGCCCATACTTCCCAAAAAGGCTAATTCTTTGGTTGTTTTTTGCAGCATCAACCTGTGCGAACGCGCATCGGCAGTGTAGGTTGGCACCATTCTTTGGGGTAAACCTTCAAACCTAATAAAAGGCGTTTTACTCAGGCTATCCTGAGCTTTTAAACCCACAGCGCCAAACAACAGCAGCAATATAAAGAGGTATGATTTCATGCGTTGGTGCAATATACCTAATGGCAGGAGTTTATCAAATGGGAAATGCACTGCATGCGTAAAATGTATTGGGTGCCATGATAGATTGTTATTTGTACCTGCGTTATTTTAAATAATTATGCTTATTTTTGGTTGACAAAACACAAGTAAAAAACACCACATTATGATTACCTTACATCCGCAATACATAACCGACAAGGAAGGAAATAAAATATCAGTGGTATTGCCAATTAACGACTTTAATTCTATACTAGAAGAGTTGGAAGAATTAGAAGATATAAAGCTTTATGATGAGGCCAAAAAAGAAGATGAAGGTGAGCGTATCTTATTTTCTGACTACTTAAAAAACAGAAAGTAAAATGGTAAGATATACTGTTTACTTATCAAAAAATGCGCAAAAACAGTAATTTATATCCGTTAATTTATCTGCAAGTTTTATGTTAGCTAAATTATCCATTGTTAACGATTATATCTAAGAACCTTAAGGACGTTTAAAATAATGCGTGTGTTTCATTTAAAATTCATTTGAAATAAAAATCAACCTCCTTTTGGGTTGGCACCCAAACTGCCTTCACTTTTTTCTTGATAAAAAAGTAAACAAAAAATCAAGGCTTACGACAAT
>CAZRVA010000121.1:0-8244 GCA_964603255.1 uncultured Chitinophaga sp. | reverse complement strand
CCAAACCGCCTAACTTTTTGTCTTGAAACAAAAAGTTAGCAAAAAATTCAAGGCTAATAATGATTTTACTACAATCTACAGAGCCTGTTTTTGCAGCGCAATCCTAGCCGCTGCGCTTCGGGATTGCTTACCAAACCCAACCCCCAAACAGTCACCTTGATTGTTACGTAAAATCATCATATGCCATAGGGAGTCCTTCAAACATTTCTTATAAGTCTAACACAATAAACCGTTCCGAATGGTAGATTTGTTGTTTTAATCAAAAATTTTTACGGCTTAAAACAAAAAAGCCACCCGAAGGTGGCTTAGTATTTTGTCGTTATAAAGTAGAAAAACTCGTTGCCTCGTTTTACACTTTATAACGATGAAGCGTAACGCTTGCGTTTCTGCTTCATCGTTCCCTGACCTGGACTTCCCGATGGCATATCTGTTGCTCATACTTCGCACAGCTATTGCATCGGGATAAACTTCTCGTCCAAAAAGTTTATTACATAAAAAAAGACCGCAATGCGGTCTTTTAAATTTGCTCCCTGACCTGGACTCGAACCAGGGACCTACTGATTAACAGTCAGTCGCTCTAACCAGCTGAGCTATCAAGGAATTTGGTTAGTTCCGTTTAGTAACTTTGTTGCTGAAACGGGATGCAATGTTAGTTTGTTAAAATTAAAAATGCAATATTTGCTGCAAAAATTTTTTAAAAATATTTTACATGAGTTTATTAGTTGTTGGTAGTGTGGCATTTGATGCCATTGAAACCCCCTTCGGAAAAACCGATAAAATTATCGGTGGTGCTGCTTCTTACATTAGTTTGGCGGCAAGTTACTTCACAAAACAATCAAAATTGGTAGCTGTAGTAGGCGAAGATTTTCCGAATGAATTTATTCAAACCCTACAAAACAAAGGTGTAGATACCGAGGGTTTACAAATTAAACAAGGCGAAAAGTCGTTTTTCTGGAGTGGTAAATACCACACTGATATGAACAGCCGCGATACTTTGGTTACAGAATTAAATGTGTTGGGTAACTTCGATCCTATTATTCCTGATTCGTACCAAGATTGCGAATATTTGATGTTGGGTAACCTTACTCCTGCTGTTCAACAAACAGTAATGAACCGTTTAACCAAACGCCCTAAACTAATTGTAATGGATACCATGAATTTTTGGATGGAAATTGCATTAGACGATTTGAAAAAAACAATTGCTATGGTTGATGTATTAACTATCAACGATGAAGAGGCTCGTCAGTTATCAGGTGAATACTCATTGGTAAAAGCTGCTGCTAAAATTCAAGCCATGGGACCAAAATATTTAATTATTAAAAAAGGTGAGAATGGTGCTTTGTTATTCCATGGCAAAGAAGTGTTTTTTGCTCCTGCATTACCTTTAGAAGATGTTTTTGATCCAACAGGTGCTGGCGATACATTTGCCGGTGGTTTTATCGGCTATTTGGCTAAAACAAATGATGTAAGTTTTGCCAACATGAAAAACGCCATCATTTACGGTTCGGCAATGGCGAGTTTTTGTGTTGAGAAGTTTGGCACAGAGCGTATTATGAACTTAACCGATGAAGAATTAAACAACCGCGTTTCTGCATTTAGCAGCTTGGTTAGATTTGATATCGCATCAATGTAAAATGTAATTTGGTAAAAACGTGGCAAATATTACATTTGCCCTGCTTTAAAACACAATAACATGTCACAAAAAACAGCAACACACAGCAACGACAATCCGTTTGAGTCGATGATGTCACGCTTTGACGAAGCCGCACGTATTTTAGGATTAGATGAAGGATCTTACAACGTATTAAAATCGCCACAAAAATCTGTTATCGTATCAATACCCGTTACTATGGATAACGGAACCGTTCAAGTATTTGAAGGTTTCCGCGTAGTACACAACGCAAATCTTGGCCCATCAAAAGGTGGTATCCGTTACAGCATGGATGTTAACCTTGATGAGGTAAAAGCATTAGCGGCTTGGATGACATGGAAATGTGCCGTAGTTGGTATTCCTTACGGTGGTGGTAAAGGCGGTATTAAATGTGATCCGCGCAAATTAAGTAAAGGAGAATTAGAGCGTTTAACCCGCGCATACACCGATTTAATGGTTGATGTATTTGGACCTGACAAAGATATTCCTGCGCCTGACATGGGTACAGGCCAACAAGAAATGGCTTGGATTATGGACGAGTATTCTAAATTAGTTGGTTACTCATCTCCTGCAGTTGTTACCGGTAAACCATTGGTATTAGGTGGTTCATTAGGACGTGTTGAAGCAACAGGTCGTGGTGTTATGGTATCAACCCGCAGCGCTTTATCTAAATTAGGTATCAGCCCAATTGGTTGTACTTGTGCAGTTCAAGGTTTTGGTAACGTAGGCTCTATTTCTGCCAAATTATTAGCTATGCAAGGAATGAAAGTGCTTGCCATTAGTGATGTTACCGGTGGATATTACAACCCTGAAGGAATTGATATTGAAGCTGCAATTGCTTACCGCGATAGCAACGGTGGTACATTAGAAGGATTTAAAGCAGAGCGCATTACTAATGAGCAATTGTTAGAATTAGATGTAACTGTTTTGGTTCCTGCTGCTATGGAAAACCAAATTACAGCCGACAATGCCGACAGAATTAAAGCAAAAGTAATTGTTGAAGGTGCTAACGGACCTACAGTTGCTAATGCTGATGAAATTTTGAACAAAAAAGGCATCATGGTTGTACCTGATATTTTGGCTAACGCAGGTGGTGTTACGGTAAGTTACTTTGAGTGGGTTCAAAACCGCTTAGGTTACTTCTGGACAGAAGAGCGCGTTAACCGCAGAGCAGACAGGGTAATGAAAACTGCATTTGAGGCTGTTTACGCTGCTTCACAAAAATACAACATTAGCATGCGTATTGCTGCTTATGTAGTATCTATTGGAAAAGTTGCCGAAGTAGAAAAACTACGCGGTAAGTTTGGACTATAATTGGTATTTTTACTGCGCCACAATTTGTAACGGATAATTTATCCTTACAAATTGTGGCATATTTATTATTAAGAATTTATGTTACACAAAGAAGGCAAAGCCACAATTTTAATCACCTTACTGGTGCTGTTTGCGCTTAACGCAGGCATTCAGTTTTTGTTACCCGAGTACGTATTGATACAAAACATCGTTATCGGTATTTCGGTAGTTTTATTGGTAATTGTGTTGCAGTTTTTCCGTAACCCAAGCTTCACCCCAACTATTGGAGATAACCTGGTTGTTTCGCCTGCAGATGGTAAAGTGGTGGTTATAGAAGAAGTAGAAGAAGCCGAATATTTTAAAGGCAAACGTTTACAAATTTCGGTATTTATGTCGCCTTTTAATGTACACGTTAACCGCAACCCAATTGGTGGTTTGGTTAAGTACTTTAAATACCATCCTGGTTTGTATTTGGTAGCTTGGCATCCAAAATCATCAACCGAAAACGAGCGTACAACAACTGTAATTGAACACAAAAACGGAACTGAAGTATTGTTCAGACAAATTGCCGGAGCATTGGCCAAAAGAATTGTTTGGTACGTAAAAGAAGGCGAATATGTGGCGCAAACCGGTGAAATGGGCTTTATTAAATTTGGCTCACGTGTTGATATTTTTCTTCCGGTGGGAACCAAGGTAAGTGTGGCGTTAAACCAAAAGGTTAAAGGCGGACGAACAGTTTTAGCTGAACTTTAACAATTGAACTGCACTTTTTACAAATAAAAATCGTTAAGTTTGTTTAACACATTAATACAGAATAATATGAAAAAACTATTGGTATTAGCAGCCTTTTTAGGTTTAGGATATGTTGGTGTAAATGCACAAACTGTTGCTCCTAAAAAAGAAGCTCCAAAAGCAAAGGTAGTTAGCAACGAAGTTAAACCTGCTAACACAACACCTGTTGTGATGGAAGATGCACTTCCTGCAGAAAAAGCAGAAAAGAAAAGTTGCGCACCAAGCGACAAAAAAGAATGTGGTACAGGTACAAGCAAGAAAAAATCATGCTGCAGCACTAAAAAAGAAACCACCACCACACCTGCTCCTCAAAACTAAAAATTAGGCTATTAAATAAAAAAGCGATTGAAAATTTCAATCGCTTTTTTTATGCCTTTAACTTAAGCCTTTTCTAACTCTTCCCAATACTCCGCAGCTCTTCGGGTATGCGGTATTACAATGGTTCCACCTACAATATTCGCTACTGCAAAAATCTCATATACCTGCGCGGTGGTTACACCTTGCTCTTTACATTTACCCAAGTGGTATTTAATACAATCATCACAACGTAAAACCATACTAGCCACTAAACCCAACATTTCTTTGGTTTGGGTTGATAGTGCTCCTTCATCGTAAGTATTGGTATCAAGGTTAAACAAACGTTTTAGTACCAAGTTATCTTGTGCCAAAATTTTTTCATTCATTTTGGCCCTGTATGCATTAAATTCTTCTACTTGATTAGGCATGTTGTTAAATTAATTTTGTGCTCAACTTTTCTATTTCTGCCTTAGCAGGTTTATTGTTGTATATAATATTGTAAACCGCTTCGGCTATTGGCATATCAATGTGCAATTGCTCGGCATTTAACTCAAACATACTCTTGGTAGCATAATAACCTTCGGCAATCATATTCATTTCTAGTTGGGCTGATTTAACCGAATAACCCTTGCCCAACATGTTACCAAATGTGCGGTTACGGCTGTGTTGCGAGTATGCTGTTACCAACAAATCGCCCAAATAAGCAGAGTGGTTTATTTCGCGTGGATGCGCATGTACTTTGTACAAAAATGCCTCCATCTCTCTGATGGCATTACTAATTAATACCGCCTGAAAATTATCGCCATACCCTACTCCATGACAAATACCACTGGCTACTGCATATATGTTTTTTAAAACTGCTCCGTATTCTGTTCCGGTTAAATCTTCGGAAATAATGGTGCGTATGTAACGGCAAGCTAACAAGGATGCAAAGTAACTTGTTACTTCTTTGTTTTTTCCGGCAATGGTAAGGTATGATAACTTTTCGGCAGCAACTTCTTCAGCATGACACGGGCCTGAAATAACCAGAAGGTTTTCGTGAGAAACGTTAAACTCGTTCATCATAAAATCGGCTACAATTTGTTTGCTATGTGGCAATAAACCTTTAATAGCCGATACAATAAATTTACCTTCAAAATCCTTGGGTGTAAGTGTGCTTAAGGCATCTTTTAAAAATGCTGAAGGAACAGCCAACACCATAATATCTGCTGTGTTTACTACATGTTTAATATCGCTGGTTACTTCAACCAACTCCGGGTGTATTTCAACCGAACTAATGTAATTGGGATTATGACGATTGGTGTTAACATAATCAACAGTTTCTTGTTTACGTAACCACCATTGTAGTTTATTTATTTTACCCGTGTTATTTCTAAGTTGTTCGGTAAGCATTTTAACAATGGCTGTTCCCCAACTTCCTCCGCCCAACACGGCTATATTTCTCGAATCGCTATTCATACAAGCGAAAGTAAATAATTGGATTTAATTTATGGAAATTATTGTACTCTGGTTAATTCTAATCTTTCACAAGATACCCAATATGCATACTCACAGTGCATAAGAAGTAATGAACGCAACTATGATAAACAATAAGAATAACATCAGTAAAATTACAATAGAGCTAATAATTACTCCAGCAATAGCTAAGCCTTTTCTTTTAAAAGACTTTAAACCACGAATACTGTATATCAACCCTGCAATGGCAGCCGGCTGTAAAATTAATAAACCCACAATACTTAGAATAAAACCAGTCAATGCGTCTTTGTCGGCTTTGCTGTCTACTTCATAATTAGCGTTTTTAGGATCAGAGTTTGGCAAGTCTGAGTTCTGGTTGTTTTGTTTCTTATCATCATCAAACTTGTATTTTTTTCTGATGGTATCATCAGGTAAAGCTGTTATGGTTGGCGAAGCTAATTTGTCTTGTTGCTTTACAAATGATGATGGTTCGATATAGGAACTTTCACTGCCAACATTTGCACTTGCTGCACTATCTATTGCTATATCTATTTGATTGCTTTTTGCAGTAAGTTTATCAGCTTGATTTACTGCAATCTTTTTTCTAAAAGCAAATTGTTGTTGCGAGCATGATGTAAGAACAAGCGTAACTAAAATTAATACAAAGTAATTTTTCATGGGTTAAGATTTAATAAATGTAAAAGTATTCTATTTACACGAAACAACGTAACACTTTTTGCTCATTACATATCAAATAAAAAGCCGACTCTAAAATTTAGAATCGGCTTTTACTATTTATGTTTAAATAATTTTATTGTCCTTGAGCTAAAGAGAAGCCCGGCTTATCGCCATAAACTCTTAATACTTCAAAGGAAGGAATATAAAACTCTGCTGAAACTTTGTTTAACAATTCAAAAATTTCAGTTTGGGTCATATCACCTTCAACCCTTACACGGTAATGATCAATACACTCGGTAAATACAGAGCCTGCTGGCCAAACCATAGTACCACGGTTACTAATCATCACTAATTTTTGGTTTGATGCCAAGTGTGGTTGAATTTTTTCAGCAATTTCACTACCAATTAATTCACTTTCTACGAAGAAATCAACCCCAACAATTTTCTTTACTGAGTTGTCAGGCGATTTCATCATTTTTTGTTGTGATGGAGCAACTGGTTTAGTGAACAAAGCCACACCTTCAACTGCTTCACGCGGTTTTGACAACTCAGGTTTTTTACCCAAGTTAGCAATAATCGCATCAGCAAAAGCTACCGTTCCTACCGAAGGAATTGATTTATCGCCAAAATCTCCGGTGTGTACACCTTGCTCTAAAGTGTAACGTAAAGCGTTTTCAATTTCTGCCGCTTGTTTTACAAAACCTAAGTAACGCAACATCATCAAACCACTTAATAATAATGAAGTTGGATTTGCAATGCCTTTACCGGTAATATCAGGTGCAGTTCCGTGCACCGCTTCAAAAATAGAGATATTATCGCCCACATTTGCCGATGGCGCAAAACCTAAACCACCTACTAAACCGGCACATAAATCACTCATAATATCGCCTTGTAAGTTGGTTAATACCACCACTTGAAACTCTTGTGGACGTGCTACCAATTTCATGGCCAAATCATCAACAATAATATCGTTTGCTTGAATATCGGTGTACTCGGCAGCAATGCGTTGGAATGTTTCAAGGAACATACCATCAGTTAACTTCATGATGTTTGCTTTGTGCGCACAAGTAACTTTGGTAAAACCTTCTTTACGTGCCATTTCAAAAGCAAAACGAATAACCTGCTCACAACCTGGTCTTGTAATAATTCTGCGGCAAATGGCCACATCATTGGTATTTAAATGCTCAATTCCACCGTAAGTACCTTCAATGTTCTCGCGTACAATGGTAATATCAACCGGAATACCTGCGCGGCTAAATACGGTTTCTACACCGGGTAAGCTTTGGAAATGTCTGCGGTTAGCATAAGTACTCCAAGTTTTACGCGCAGTAACATTAATACTCTTCATGCCCTTACCCTTTGGGGTTTCCATTGGGCCTTTAAACAATATACCATTGCGCTCAACACTTTCTTTAGCTGTTGGTGTCATACCGGTGCTAAATCCTTGTTCAAAATAGGTTTTACCCATTTCAATAAACTCGTAATCGAGCGTAACTTTTGCAGCATCAAAAATACGCAATACAGCGTCCATAATCTCAGGACCGATTCCATCGCCTTTGGCTACAGATATTTTTATTGGTTGTGTCATTGTTTAATAAGGTTTTAAAGCCAATTTTAAAGTGCCGCAAATATTGACTTTACCTATTAATAAACCAAACCTTTTGTTGCTAATTTGGTAGCTAATTTTAAACTTCAATTTTTTAATCGGCTGATTTGTTGAAACCACCGAAACATCTCTTTGGCAAATGCGTTAAATTATCATAGTTTGCTACGGTTCTCATGACTTTAAATCACATACAACAACTTATTGCCAAGGGTGAGAGCGATACGCTGGATTTTAAAAAAACCATATCCAGTGCCAGTAAAATCGCTAAAACCATGAGCTCCTTTGCCAATCACAAAGGTGGCAGGCTACTTGTTGGGGTTAATGATAACGGTACCATAAGCGGTGTGCGTAGCGAAGATGAAAAATATATGCTTGATTTGGCTGCAAGCTTTTTTTGCAAACCCGAAATTAAACTGGAAATTATAGAATGGGAATTTGGCAATAAAACAGTGATTGAGTGTATTGTACCCGA
>CAZRVA010000120.1:0-8310 GCA_964603255.1 uncultured Chitinophaga sp. | reverse complement strand
CCTACACCAAACGTAGTGATGATGGAGGAGAATCAAGAGACAGACGTCCATCAACACGCACGTACGGAAAACGTACAGAGGGAGGAAATGATGAAAGACGCTCAAGCAGATTTGGTAACGACAGAGGAGATAAAAGACCATCAACTCGTGGAGGAAGTTACTATAGAAACGGCCGCTTTGATAGAGAAGAAGACAACGACCGCAGACCAACGCGTTCAACCGGAAAATCTGGTCGTCCGTACATGGTTAAAGGAGCTAAAGCTCGCGATATAAAAGCCAAAAGCGAAGAAATGATGGAGTCTATTGCTCCGGAAATTGTGCGCTTAAACAGGTACATTTCTAATGCTGGAATTTGTAGCCGCAGAGAGGCTGATGATTTAATAGCAGCGGGATTGGTATCTGTTAACGGTGAGATTGTAACCGAAATGGGTTATAAGGTTGCCCCAGGTGATGAAATTCGTTACAATAACGAAAGATTAAGTTGGGAAAAGAAAGTTTATTTATTGATGAATAAACCTAAAGACACCATTACATCTAGCGATGACCCTGAGGGTAGAAAAATTATCATGGATTTAATAAAAGATCCACGTTTACCTAGGGTTTATCCGGTTGGAAGGTTAGATAGAAACACCACCGGTGTTATACTTTTAACTAACGATGGAGAACTTGCTCAACGTTTAACTCACCCTAAATACAACGTAGTAAAAATATACAAGGCTACACTGAATAAAAACTTTGCTCCTAAAGATTTACAAGAGTTAAGTAACAACGGTGTTGAGTTGGAAGATGGCCCAATAAAACCAGATGCAGTTGGAATTCCGAGTGCAAGCGAAAAAAATGTAGTTTGGGTACAAATTCATAGTGGCCGTAATCGTATTATTCACCGTATGTTCGAAGCAATGGGCTATTTGGTTGATAAATTAGATAGGTTAGAATTTGCCGGAATGGAGCGAAAAGGCTTAGACAGAGGCGAGTGGAGACATTTAGACGACAAGGAAATCAAGAAACTAAAAAAGCTGGTTCAGATGAAGTAGTTTTTACCGAAATAAAATTTAATTTTGCTTACTTTTATATGTTAATATTATGAACACAACATTATTGTTTATAGGTAATTTAGGTGGTGGCGAGTGGATTATTATTATTTTAGTTGTAGTATTATTGTTTGGTGGTAAAAAAATTCCGGAATTGATGCGTGGCGTAGGACAAGGTATCCGCGAGTTTAACGATGCAAAAAAGAACGTTAAATCTCACATTGAAGAAGGAATGAAAGAAAAAGACAACCAACCAACATCAACAACTAAAGAATAGTGGAAAATTACAACTCACTAAAACACATACAATCCGATATTCAACAAAACAAGACTACCCTGCGTGGTCTTGTTTTGCATTATTTGGGTAACATAAATGCGCGCAAAAACTTAAATGCTTTTATTGAAGTGTTTGAGCAAGAAGCGTTGCAACAAGCAGATGTTATCGATCAAAAAATTAAGGAAGGCAAAGCCGGAAAATTAGCCGGAATGGTTATTGGCCTTAAGGATAATATTTGCTACAAAGGTCATCAGGTTACCGCATCATCAAAAATTTTAAACGGGTTTGAATCGGTTTACAGCGCTACTGCTGTAGAAAAATTATTGGCAGAGGATGCCATTATTATTGGCCGTTTAAATTGTGATGAGTTTGCCATGGGTGCTTCTAACGAAACATCTGCTTACGGCCCGGTAAAAAACGCATTTGACGAAACACGTGTTTCAGGTGGTTCGTCAGGTGGTGCAGCAGTAGCTGTTCAGGCAGATATGTGCCAGGCTACCATTGCTAGTGATACAGGTGGATCTGTTCGTCAACCGGCTGCATTTTGTGGTGCAATTGGTATTAAACCAACTTATGGCCGTATTTCACGCAACGGTTTAATTGCATACGCTTCATCATTCGACCAAATTGGCCCAATTACAAAAAGCATGTACGACATGCAGTTGTTGATGGAAGTAATTTCTGGAAAAGACGAAGCAGATGCTACAAGCTCCTCAAAACCTGTTCCAGAGTACAGCAAAATGCCAGTTCCGGAGAAGCAAAAAATAGCTTACATCAAAGAGTGTGTTTTTCATGAAGGAATTGACCCCGAAGTGCAAAAAGCAACACTTGATGTGATAGAAAAATTGAAACAACAAGGTCATGAAGTGGCCGAAGTTAGCTTCCCGTATTTAGAGCATTTGGTGCCAGTTTATTACGTATTAACAACAGCCGAAGCTTCTTCAAACCTATCTCGTTTTAGTGGTTTAACACACGGGCATAGAAGCGCTAACGCAACCGATTTGGAAAGCACTTTCCGCAAATCGCGCAGCGAAGGTTTTGGTACCGAAGTAAAACGTAGAATTATGCTCGGAACATTTGTTTTATCAGCAGGTTCGTACGATGCTTATTACACAAAAGCACAAAAAGTAAGACGTTTGGTTCAAGAAAAAACAAACGAACTATTAACCCAATACGACTTTTTATTATCGCCTACCACGCCAACTACTGCGTTTAAGTTTGGTGAAAAAACGGATAATCCGATAGCGATGTATTTGGCTGATATTTTTACTGTACATGCCAATATTAGCGGCAATCCTGCTATATCTGTTCCAATGGGAACTCATACTAACGGCATGCCAATGGGCGTTCAGTTAATGGCCAAACATTTTTGCGAAGGCGAAATGATGCAATTGGCCTCAACCATTTAATTAAGCGCTAATTTATAACACAAGAAACAAGATTTGAAAAAGGTACACACGATATTATTGGGCATTGTTTTATTGTTTACAATAACTGCATTTTCCCAAAACGAACAAGTTTATATACAACGATTATCAACCTTAAAATCGCAGGTAGAAATGACCTATAATCCTGCGGTAAAAAAGCATATAGATGCTTATTTGGCCAATCCTGAGCGAACACGCGAAATTATTGGTTTAAGCAAGGTTTATTTCCCGATGATTGAACGTTCGTTGCGAGCTAAAAATGTACCTATAGATATGAAATACTTGGCCGTAGCTTTGGCCGAACTTGATCCTTTGGTTCAAGCTCCTAGCGGTGCAAGCGGAATTTGGATGATGCCTTATAACGTATCTAAAATGTATAAGTTAAAGGTAAACTCATACATTGATGAGCGCAAAGACCCTTCAAAATCAACAAATGTTGCTGCAACGCATTTCAAAGATTTATTTTCAATTTATCGCCAATGGTCACTGGTAATTGCAGCATATACTTCATCACCTGTTATGCTTAACAAAAGCATACGAATGGCCGGAAACAGCATGCATTTCTGGGATTTGTATCCTTATATTCCTGAAGGAACAAGAGAAATGTATCCTAAGTTTATTGCAGCGGCATATATCTGCAATTTTTACAAAGATCATGGCATAAAGCCAGCACCGGCTGCACTTTTTAATGAAACAGATAGTGCAATGGTGAACAAATGGTTGTCGTTTCAGCAAATATCAAACACGTTAGATGTGCCGGTTGAACAATTGCGTAAACTTAATCCAACCTTTAAAAAAGATGTTATTCCATACACTTTAGAAGGTTATTTGGTTAAATTACCCAAATCAAAAGGCAAGCAGTTTCATCTTTTAAACGACAGTGTATACAAGCCTGTTATTAATCCAGGAGACTTTGCTCCTGTTGCCATACAACGCATTCCTGGAGATACACCCGGAGCAAACAATGGAGGGGTAAACAAATCAGATCATACTAATGTAAACCGTAACGAACCGGCAACTCCGGCATTTGATAAAAAGCGTGTTTATTACACGGTTAAAAAAGGCGATATCATGGCTGATGTTGCTGATTGGTTTGATGTAACTCCACGTGAAATTAAAAGCTGGAATAAGCTTAAATCTGAGAAGTTGCGCTCTGGACAAAAGTTGGTAATTTGGGTTAAGCAAAGCAAAACCGGTTACTACAAGCGCATAAATTCTATGAGCGCTAGCCAAAAGAAAAAGTTAAAACGGAAAGATTAATCTTCGAATAATTCTTGTGGTGAAGGCACTTTAAATACTAGAAAGTTAGTGCCTAAAAAGTTAATAACTACATTTATCCCTATAGATAAAACGTTACTTACAAAAGTACCGTTTACCAATAACCACGCGCCAATTTCTGTAAATCCAAACCACTGTACTATTGGGCCAACAATTCGCTCTGGGTGCAAGTAATGGTCGCAAGCGTAGTTAAATATTAAGTAAACAAAAAAGGTAAAGGCGTAAACGATAACGTATTTTAACAAGTATTTTTCGCCATCCTCGGCTTGGTCTACATATGTCCAGAGTTTATTAAGGGCAAATCCTACAAAAAAACCCATGATGTAACCAATTGCTTTGGCTATTAAGTTGTATTGAGGAAATTGTAGTGTAATCAACCAAAACACCATTAAACTGGCTATGGTACTGGCTACGCCTACAAATCCAAACTTCATAAATTTGTGTACAAACGGGTATCGCCTAATCCAGGTTCGGAATGATTTGATATAATTCACGCACCAAATGTATAAAAACAAACCAATCCTTACAATAGAGGCAGTGCATCAACCCAAAATAATAAATACAAGGATGCTTTCATATTTTATTTCTGATACGCTATATTGCCCCTTTAATTTTAACCCATCGCAGTAGACTCATCACATGGAATACGATCCAATTAAAAAAGACCTCGGAACGGTATTTAACAAGTCGCTTTTTTTGCGCAAACTTTTCTATAAATTACTTGATTTATTATTGCTTCGCACTTGGCACATACACCGCGAATTGCGCGCTTGGCCTAAGTTTAAGCAAGCGTTTACCATGCTTGATGCCGGTTCGGGTTTTGGGCAATACAGTTTTTACATTGCCAACAGAAACAGCCAATGTAAAATTGATGCAGTTGATGTAAAAGACGATCAAATTGCAGATTGCGGACAGTTTTTTAAAGCTTGCGGAATTAACAATGTAAACTTTGCAGTGGGCGATTTAACCAAGCCGCACGCTACAAACAAATATGATTTGGTTTTATGCGTGGATGTAATGGAGCACATTTTAGAAGATGTTGATGTGTTTAAACACTTTAACCAAAGTATGAAAAGTGGTGCGATGTTGTTGATTTCAACACCAAGCGACCAAGGCGGAAGTAATGCTGATGAGCACGGAGAATCATTTATTGGTGAACATGTGCGCGATGGCTATCCGGTAGAGGAGATGCGCGATAAATTGAAACAAGCCGGATTTAACAAAGCCGAGATTCTATACTCTTATGGTGCTCCCGGAAAAATTGCTTGGAAGCTAAGCATGAAATACCCAATGAGTATATTAAATGTTACCAAAGCATTCTTTATATTATTACCGGTGTATTACTTGGTAACCTATCCGTTTGCTTATATTTTAAACTGGGTTGATACTTATACAACACACAAAACCGGTACAGGGCTCATTGTTAAAGCCTGGAAAGACTAAAATAGTGCGCGGTAACTTTGGTTTTCAAAATCATACGCAAACATTGTGAACCTGCCATTTACCATAGCAAAACGATATTTCTTTTCCAGAAAACGAGGAGGAGGTTTTAGTTTAATAACCGTTATATCGGGCATATCGTTACTGGGTTATGTGGTGGGCGCTGCCGCGTTGGTAATTGTATTAAGTGTTTTCAACGGATTTGAACAGCTTTTTTCCTCGCTTTACACCAATTTCGACAGCGACTTAAGAGTTACTTCCACCACAGGTAAAATAATTAACCCAAAGCAAATAAACTGGGCTAAGTTTGAAAAAACGGAAGGCATAGCAACCTACAGTAAAGTGGTAGAAGAAAATGTGTTGTTGAGGTACAACAACCAGCAAAGCATTGCCACATTAAAGGGCGTTGATAGAAAGTATGTTGACGTTACCCACTTCGATAGTATGCTGGTAGGTGGTTATGTAGATGTTCGTCATGATAGTATTTATGCTATTGCAGGACAAGGAATCGCTTATCGTTTATCCATAGATCCAAATGATTTATTTAAAGCATTGGCCATTTATGTACCAAAAAGAGATGTACAATCCATCATTAATCCCGATGATGCATTTAACAAAGCACTTGTTGTGCCTAGTGGAGTCTTTGCCGTTCAGGAAGAAGTAGATAACAAATATGTGATTTGTCCGCTTGAGTTTGCCCAAGGTTTATTAGGTCGTGATGATGCATTTACAGCCATAGAAATAAAACTTGCTCCAAACCAACATACAGATAAAGTAAAAGCGCAATTGCTAGAGGTTTTGGGTGATGGATTTACCATTAAAAACAGGTTTGAACAACATGATGCATTTTTTAAAGTAATGCGATCTGAAAAGGCTATCAGTTACATTATTCTGTTGTTTATTCTTTTGATTGCGGCATCAAACACCATTAGCTCGTTATATATTTTGGTAATGGAAAAGAAGCGTGATTTACACATCATGAAAAGCATGGGTTTAACCGAAAACCAAGCCGCAAACATATTTAGAATTGAAGGTTTGATTATTGCATTTGTAGGGGGAACTATTGGTATATTTTTGGGGTTGATACTTTGTTACCTTCAAGAACAATACGGTTTTGTGGCGTTACAAGCATCATCAGAAGTGTTGTTCAGTTCTTATCCGGTACATGTAATTTGGAGCGATGTATTGCTTGTTTTTGCAACGGTTTTAGTACTGGGCTACATTACCACCATTTACCCCGTTAAACGGGCAAAACAGGCCGTTTTAAACTGATTTTTTATCTTTGCGTTTTTTCCAATAGTTATTGATAATTGGAATAGAGGTTACTGCAATAAACCCAATTACAATAAAATCCAGATAATCTAATGCATTTGGGAATATAGAACCCACATAATACCCGGCACCCGTAATAGTTAGTGGCCAAACCAATGCGCCAATGATATTAAATAAGAAAAATGTTTTTGGATTAACCCTAACTACACCGGCTAATATTGGCGCAAATGTTCGCACAATTGGTAGAAATCTACCTAAAATCAATGCTATGCCACCATGTTTTTGATAAAACTCTGCGGCTGTATAAATGTACTTTTTCTTGAAAAAAATAGAGTCTTCTTTTTTGTAAAGGTTTTGTCCGGTTTTAAAACCAAAAAAGTAACCAGCATAATACCCGGCAAATGCAGCGGCCGCAATGCTCAAAATTAAGTTGGCAAGTTCTATATCCAAAACATCCAGGTAGCAAAGCAAACCTACGGTAAATAACAATGAATCGCCTGGCAAGAAAAAACCGAAAAACAATCCGTTTTCTATGAAGATAACTAGCAATACCAATGTTAAACCACCAAAGTCAACCAAGGCCTTTGGTTTAAAAATATCCCAAAAATTTTCCAAGGGGTTAAATACTTAGGCGGTAAACATAAGCAACAATACCAATAAACACAAACAAAAAAGGCTTTCCCATGCAGGAAAGCCTTTTGTATATGTATTCTTATCGAAGAATATTATTTCTTTTTGGCAACTTTTGAAGCAGATTTTCTGGCTACAACTTTCTTAGGTTGCTCAGTTCCAATTTTAGCCACAACTTTAGCTAACTTACTTTTTTGGTTAGCCGCTTTATTTTTGTGGATTACATTTTTCTTAGCCAATTTATCTAACAAAGATGCAACTTTGCTGAATAATGATTGTGCTTCTGCTTTATCAGTGCTGGTACGTACAGTTTTGATTAAAGTACGGGTAGTTTTAGCCTGATATCTGTTTCTTAAACGCTTCGCAGCGTTAGCTCTAATTCTCTTTTTTGCTGATTTATGATTAGCCATCTTTCTGTACGTTTTTTCTTAAAAAGGACTGCAAATATAAGGCAATATTTTAAAAATCAAGTTTTTCAATAAAAATTATCCTCAAACTGCAAAACTTTCGCCACAACTACATGTACGTGTGGCATTTGGGTTGTTGAAAGTGAATCCTTTACCATTCAATCCATCAGAAAAATCTAACTCGGTACCAAATAAATAAAGCATACTGCGCACATCGCATACCACTTTAACTCCATTGTGTTCAAATACTTGATCGCCTTCTTTGGGTTGGTTATCAAAATCAAGGTTGTACGATAAACCCGAGCAACCTCCGCTATTTACGCCTACACGCAAAAAGTGCTCAGGCGAGTAGTTTTGTTCTATTTTTAATTCAGCAATGCGTTTGCTTGCTTTTTCTGTTACTGTAATCATATACAAGATGATTTATGGTTTGCAAATTTACAACTATTAAACCACTGTGCAAGGCTATTGTTTGAAACCTTACTGTATGCGCTTAAACCCAGATTATGCATTTGGGATACAACTTGCATAAACGATGTAAGAAAATC
>CAZRVA010000119.1:0-8442 GCA_964603255.1 uncultured Chitinophaga sp. | reverse complement strand
CCTTCAATAATTTGGGCCACATCTGTTTTTTTGGTCATTGATCTTTTTCTTAACTCTGCCATGCTGTTTAAATCTTCTCGGGTTTATTGTTTGGGTGAGCTACCAAATGTAGTTTAGTGCACGCAAATTTTTACATCCTTAAATGTTATACACACCAGTGTTTTTTATTGTGTACATTGTGTGAATAGCCACATCAAACCAAGTGTAAACTACTGATATAAAGACACTATTTATGCACAAGTAATACACTTGTAAAAATGTAATTTTTGGTTTAATTACCTCATAATGTGCATTTGGGTTTGTAGCTGATTTTACAGCACTTTATAATTTCTTAACACTTATCTTTTAAAATTAGGGGTTGACAAAACCGGGTATTCGAGTTAAGGTAAATTGTAGAACAAATCACCCAAAACACCCTTTAATCAAGGCTTTACAATTATTTAATTTGGGTTGATTATTTGTTAATGAGGCACTTAATAAGCCAATTTCAACCAATAAAAATTAGCTAAACTATTTTTAGCTACAAAAGTTTAAAAAACTGCATATTTGTAAGTCTGTACAAATACTTACATGCGCATTAAGTTATTATTAATCATATTATTAGGAGCAGCCTCGTTGCAGGCGCAAGTTCAATTTTCGCAAAAATCTACCGATGTTGGTCGT
Organism: uncultured Chitinophaga sp.; assembly: GCA_964603255.1. GTDB lineage: Bacteria > Bacteroidota > Bacteroidia > UKL13-3 > UKL13-3 > UBA6183. Next base: position 7,779 of record CAZRVA010000119.1, on the reverse strand, counting down.
ATTAAACTTACCGTAAGTAATGCGGGCACAGTTGGAAGGCCTGGTGTAAGAAGTAACACACAAGGTGCACCAAGTATGGCTTACCCACAAAAAGGTAATGAGCATTTGTTTGAATCAGGTATTTGGATTGGTGCTTTAGTTGATGGTCAACCTTTGGTATCAACAAGTGCTGCAGATGCATCCAGTGGTTACAGCACAGGAGGTGCCGGTTTTGAGTTTACGCCATTAGCGCCAATTCAAGAAAGATCATCTTTAACATCAAGTTCTGTTTATTCTTCATCAGCAGTATCTCATCAAGATTTTGTGATGCAGTTTAGTGATACTGCCACCATTGTTCCCGGTACATCAACACCAATTGGCGGACACACTCAACCATTGCGTGCACATGTTAAGTTAGAAACTTATGCATGGAATTTTTCGTTTGCCGATTTTTTTGTGATTTGTAATTATCAAATTACAAATACCAGCAACAAACGCTGGGATAGTGTTTATGTTGGTCAGTGGAGTGATTTAGTTGTACGTAACGTGAATGTAACACGCCAAACCGGAACCAACTTTTTTAACAAAGGTCGTAATGGCGTTGATTCTAAATATAAAAGTATTTACGCTTGGCTAAGCGACTTAAGTGCTGACGACCTAGAGTATATTAACTCTTACGGTGCGATTCAGTTTTTAGGTATTGAATATAGAGGCATGTTTTTTAATCCTGATAAACCGGATACGTTTTTACAACGTGGCTGGCCCAAGCCTCAAGTAAATTATAACTTCTGGAATTTTAACTCGGTTAATGCCCCATGGATTGCACCTGCAAACGAGCAAGAGCGCTACAACCGCATGAAGGTAAGTGTAGATTCATTACAACTATACCAATCAGCAATCGGACCATTTAATGGTACACCAAACAACTGGATTCAGCTGCTCACTGCTGGTCCGCTTATTAGTTTAGAACCGGGAGAAAGTTTTAATTATGTAATGGCGTTTGTTTGTGCGCCTAAAAGAGATGATGGTTCACCACCTGTAAACAACGGTATTGTTTCTACCCCTGAAACACGGGCTGATCTGACTTCGAATTTTGCCCGTGTAAGAGCAACCTATGTGGGTGAAGATGTAAACGAAGATGGTAAGTACAGAGCTGAAAACGATGCGAACGGAGACGGTAAAATTGACCGTTATGTATTGCCTGAACCACCACGTACTCCTAAAACTAAAATCATCAGCAGTAACAATAAAGTGGAAATTTATTGGGACAATGCTGCAGTAGAATCGATAGATCCAATATCGCGTAAAAAAGATTTTGAAGGTTATCGTATTTATAAAACCAATCCGGGTGATGATTTAGCAGGCAACTTAATTGACCAACGTAACTTAATTGCACAATGGGATTCTGCCGGAAACAATGTAGGTTACAACAATGGATTTGATGCTGTTACACTTGCTGAACCAATTTATTTTGAAGGCGACACCACACCATACATTTACAAATACGAAATAAATAGTTTGCAAAACGGATGGCAATATCTATTCATATTAACTGCTTTCGACAAAGGAGATGAAGCCATAAACTTAGAGTCGTTAGAATCTTCGTTTACCGAAAACGCATTTAGCGTGTACACCGGAAGCAATGCACAAGCCATTACAGAAAACAGTGAAAACAGAGTTGGTGTTTACCCAAACCCATATCAAACAGCTGCAGCATGGGACGGAGCAAATTCACGCAGCAAAAAAATATATTTTACCAACCTACCTGCAAAATGTACCATTAGTATTTACACCAGTAGTGGCGATTTAGTGGCTAACTTAAGACATGACGCAAGTACCTACCAAGGTGAAGATATACAATGGTTTGAACGTTATGGCCAAACTGGTAAAAAAGTATTTAGCGGAGGCGAACATGCTTGGGATATTTTATCGAACAGTAAAGGTACCATTAGTACCGGAGTGTATTTATTTACGGTAAAAGATGAAAAAACAGGTAAATTAGACATTGGAAAATTTGCCATCATTAAATAAGAACAACTAATAACACAAGTAATATGATGAAAAAACAATTACTCGCGATTTCACTGTTGGCAGCAACAGTTTCGCTAAAAGCGCAGAGGAATAACATTTATCCTACAGTGCCACTAGACACTGTACAATATGTTAGTCCAAGTAAATTACCTGCAAATGATGTGCCTGACTACATCAACCCAACTCCACTTTATCAGTTTGGTGATACGGTGAACATTGAAGGTATCGTTGTAATGAACCCCAAAATTTATGGTTTTGCAACAAACACCAATACTCCTTCAACTAGCCGGGTTTCCACTTGGCTACAGCGTGAATGTGGAGGTCCATGGAGTGGTGTTCAAGTTATGCTTGATCCAACACAAATGCGCCCTACTGCTACTAAATCTACCTTATTACCTGAAACCAGATTTTATGATAATTGTATTCCTGGTTTTCCAGTACGTTTAACTGTAAGACACGGAGCTTTCAGCAATGAAACTCAAATGTATCTTATTCGTAATAGTGATAGGTCAGAAAACTATGTTGAACAATTGTCATTAACACCAGACACTTTGGTATACACAAATATTACCATTGATTCGGTAATGACAGGAAACCTGGCTGCCAATACATGGACACAAAACAAAGTCCAAGGTGAAAAATGGGAAGGTGTTTTAGTAGAAATTAAAGACGTGAGAGTAATAGGCGTTTCTCCTCGTGGAGGAACGCGCTGGAATTGGTCAGTTCAAGATAACGCTGGTAATCAACTAGAAATAATCGATATATCAGGCTACTTCCGTAACGATGATAATGAAGACACAATTCCTGACATTCAAAATAACTTTATTCCTCCTGCAATCGGTACTGGTTTAACCTACATCAAAGGTTTAATCGTAGAATACTCTCCTGGAGGTGCAGCAAGACGTTATGGTATTGCTCCTATTTACCCAACAGATTTAGGTCCTTGTAATGTATGTCCTCCAAGTATTGGATTACGTACACGTGTTCCTTCTATTGTAACACAAAACGATTCAGTAACTATTTCTGCAACTATTTTAGCAGATACAGCAATTGCAACCGCAAAATTGTACTATGCTCACAATGACTCATCAACTTTTGCAGATGTGGATATGGTTAAAGAACAGTCATCTGAAAGATGGAGTGGAAAAATTCCTCCATTTGCTTCAAACACTTTAGTTAAGTATTACATCAAAGTTGTTGATGGTAGAGGATTAACTACAATTGTTCCTGATTCTTTAGCTAACGGTTCGGTTTATTACGTAACAGCCAATGGTGTTAAAAATATCAGAGATTTACAATACGCTCCAAACCCTGCTAATGGTGCTAGTGTATGGAGTGGAGATTCATTAAATGGCATAAGTGTTCATGGTGTTGTTACAGCTACTGGTATATTCACTTCTGCATCAGCCCCAAGACAAATTGCAGTACAAGATGGTCAAGGTCCTAATTCTGCTATTTTTATTGAAGGTAGTGCAGGTGCAAGCAATTGGAAAATTGGAGACTCGGTAGAGATTACAGCTGCAAGAGTTGCTGAAACATTCAACGTTACAACTCTATACAATGTTCAAGGTTCAGTATTAAAAAGCGGTGCAACACTTCCTACTTTCGAAACCGGCTTGTCGTTAGATTCATTCCGTTTAAATAACGTGCGTTATGCTCGTCCTTGGGAAGCCGTGTTAATTAGATGGGATTCTGTTTACATCAATAACTTAAATCCTGACTCAAATGCAGCAGGAGATAACTTCGGTGAGTTTACATTCAATACGGATTCAACCAAAACCGTTGGTTTACGTGCTGATGATGCAATTTCTTCATTATTCGGAATAAACAGAACTTTAGTTAAAGGTCAATTCCTTGAGTATATCCAAGGTCCTATGACATATGCATTCAACAACTTTAAATTGATTCCACGTAATCTTAATGATATTGCTTCATGTAACTTAGATACAGTTAAGCCGATTATTATTGCTTCAACAACTGATTCAGTATTCGTAGGATCAGGCATGTACAATCATCCAAATGTTACTGCTAATGATAATAAAGACGGAAACTTAACACCTTTCATTGTTACAACCGGGACAGTTAACACTGCTGCTATTGGCACATACAATGTAACCTATACTGTTAGCGATTTCTGTGGTAATACCACAAGCGTAAATCGTACAGTTATAGTTAAAGATACACCTAACACAGGTTTAGAGCGTAATGATATTGTTGCAGCTAACATCAGTGTTTATCCTAACCCTGCTAAAGATGTAATTACCATCAGCGCAACTGATGTAAAAACTTTACCTCTTAATGTTGCAGTGTATGATATGATTGGTAGAGAAATGTTAACGCGTACTTACAACGATAAAAATGTTAACGAAACCATCAACATCAATAACTTAAACAATGGTGTTTATTTCTTAGTGATGAAAAATGCACAAGGAACACACAGCGTTAAGTTTGTGGTTACAGGTAAGTAGTTTTAAACCTAATACAACAAAAAGCCGCCACGTAAAACGTGGCGGCTTTTTTATTTACGAATCATTAAAAATAAAAAGGCTGCCCGATATGGTCAGCCTACAAAAAGAGCATTTACATACCCTAATAAACTAAGCAGCTAAAACTGTTCTTTTCTTTTTTAGTTTTAATGCTTTTCTGCTTCTTAAACGGCCATAAGAACCATTCTTAAGCTTTCCTTTTTTGCTTCTGATGTCGCCTTTTCCCATGATGTTTTGATTTATGGAGCGAAAATAAAAATTGAATGAAATAATTTCAAGTTCAACCCACCACTTTTATTCATAGTATTTATTTGATTGCCAATTGTTACAAAATACAGCAAACATCAACACCAAAATAAAGCGCTATTTTGTTAAAATATCGTGCATAACCCCTACTTGTGCTTGCTTATAATTGTGGGCTATGCATAACTTAAACGTTACTATTCCTATTCTGGCATCAAACCTAAATATTGGTATCAACCAAGTTAGGGCCACCGTAAATTTATTAGACGAAGGCAGTACCATTCCTTTTATTTCAAGGTACCGTAAAGAGGTTACAGGAAACCTGGATGAGGTAGACATTGAACGCATAAAAACCGGTATTGAAAAACTACGTGACATTGAAACACGTAAATTTTCGATTTTACATACCATTGAAGAGCAAGGTAAACTTACTGATGAATTGCGTAAACGAATTGAAGATTGTTGGGATGCAAATATTTTGGAAGATATTTATTTACCCTATAAACCTAAACGTAAAACCCGCGCTACTGTTGCCCGCGAGCGTGGTTTGGAACCTTTAGCATTGTGGCTATTAAACGAACCTAACAGTGATGTATTTGCCGAAGCTGCAAAATATTTAACTGATGAGGTGAAGGATGAAGATTTAGCATTAGAAGGTGCAAGAGATATTATCGCAGAAATCATTAACGAAAACGAAGTGGCCCGTGCGGTAATTCGTAACGAGTATGAAAAAAATGCCTACATCATATCTACAGTTTATAAAAGCAAAAAAGAGGAAGCGATAAAATTTAGTGATTACTTCGACTTTGCAGAAGCATTAAAAAAATGTCCTTCGCACCGTGTATTGGCTGTTTTTAGAGGTGAAGATGAAGGTTTCTTAAAGGTTAAGATTGAACCAGAAATTGATTTAGCCTTAGAGAAATTAGATAAACTATACATCAAAAAAAACAACCAAGCCAGCGGACATTTAGCCGAAGCCATTGAAGATTGTTACGAGCGTTTACTTGGCCCTAGCATGGAAAACGAATTTAGAAATATTGCTAAACAACGTGCCGATGATGAAGCCATTCGTGTTTTTACAGAGAACCTTCGTCAGTTATTGTTATCTGCACCATTAGGTAGTAAACGTATTATGGGAATTGACCCAGGTTATCGTAGCGGATGTAAAGTAGTTTGCCTAAACGAAGAAGGTAAGTTATTGGATGATGATGTAATTTATCCGCATCAACCCAAAAACGATTTAAGCGGAGCGTTTAATACCATTCATGCGTTGGTAAAAAAACACAACATACAAGCTATATCTATTGGTAACGGAACAGCAGGAAGAGAGACGGAAGACTTGGTGCGCAGTATTACTTTTTCGCATCCGGTAGAAATTTACGTGGTGAGTGAAAGTGGTGCCTCTGTATATTCTGCATCAGAAATTGCCCGCGAAGAATTCCCGGATAAAGATGTTACTGTTAGAGGAGCAGTGTCTATTGGCCGTAGGTTAAGTGATCCATTGGCCGAATTGGTAAAGATAGATCCCAAATCGATTGGTGTTGGACAATACCAGCATGATGTGGACCAGAATAAACTAAAAAAGAGTTTGGATACTGTGGTAGAAAGTTGCGTGAACTTGGTAGGTGTTAACCTAAACACAGCAAGTAAAAGTTTATTAACTTATGTATCGGGATTAGGGCCGCAACTGGCACAAAACATTATTAATTACCGCAACGAAAACGGTGCGTTTAAATCGCGCAAAGAATTGAAAAAAGTAGCCCGTTTGGGTGATAAAGCTTTTGAACAATGTGCAGGATTTTTACGCATACCCGATGCAAAAAATGTGTTAGATAACAGTGCAGTTCACCCTGAAAGTTATGGCATTGTTGAAGCCATGGCCAAAGACTTAGGTTGTAAAGTGGATGATTTGATTAAGGATGCAGAATTACGTAAGAAAATATCGCCACAAAAATACGTTACCGAAACAGCAGGTTTATTAACCATAAACGATATTTTAAAAGAGCTTGCTAAGCCTGGTCGCGACCCACGCGAGCAACTAAAACCGTTTGAATTTGCCGATGTTAAAAAACCGGAAGATTTAAGTCCGGGAATGATTTTACCCGGCATTGTAACCAACATTACCAACTTTGGTTGTTTTGTGGATATTGGGGTGAAGCAAGACGGACTTGTTCACGTTTCGCAATTGGCAGATAAGTTTGTAAGCGACCCTAATGAGGTGGTAAAACTACAACAGCAAGTAAAAGTAAAAGTTGTTGAGGTTGATATGGCCCGCAAACGCATTAGCTTAACCATGAAGTTAGGCTCGTAACATAAGGGAGGCTGCCATTAGTAGCAGCCTCATTTTTTTTGCAATGTGCGTTGCACAATGCAAGATGATTACGCCCCTTCAGGGCTTATAAAATTCTGCGACTAAATAGTGTTACTTTTCTATATATAGTTTAAATTCATATCTACAAACTGATTAGTTAGTTATTAAACTAAACCTGTATTACATGCTAATCGCTTTTATTTTGAACAATGTATGAAGGATTCTATCGGCCTACGAGAATTTTACTTAACAATCAATGAGGACGTTTGTGTAATGGCCATAGCAAGCAATCCAGAAACGCAGTGGCTTGGATTGCGCGGAAAAAACGGACCCAATAGATTGTTGTAAAATTCTCGTAAGCCTTGATTTTTTGTTTACTTTTTTATCAAGAAAACTGCGTAGCAATCAACGAGGCAAAAAACTATAAACAACAACGAGTTAAAAGTGAAGGCGGTTTGGGTGCCAACCCAAAAAGAGATTGATTTTTACTCTAAAAAGATTTTAAAACGGAACACACCCATTACTTTATAGTATAGGATACGTTCCTTAAATTACTGATTATTTCTTAGCGAGGAAATTTGCTGGTAAAGCATCCGATATGCTAAATCAAATGAATTTGTAATCTTTCTTACTCCTCGTTGTCGTAGTAAATTTTATAAAACTTCCTGCCGTTATCATCTTCACCACGCTCAATTAAATTGCGGTTTCCATGAATATAAATGTGAAAGT
>CAZRVA010000118.1:0-8471 GCA_964603255.1 uncultured Chitinophaga sp. | reverse complement strand
GGTAATGCTTAGTTTCACTACATGTTTTGGTTAAAATGGAGGTGAATTTCGTTTACTATTCAACCCAAAAAACAAAAAACCAACCACACTATTGTGTGATGATGGTACATTTGATTAAACTTGCGCTTAATAAAACTGTTTACATATATATTATAACATGAATACATCATTATCTTTATTTGAAAAGTACGCAAGCATGGTAGATGCAGCGAAGGCAGCTATACACAGCAGAGGTTATTACACACCTTACCCAGAGAACCCGAAGGCATATAGTGAAGATGCAGATGCAAAAGGCAAAGCATACATAAGTGCTGTAATGAATAATAACTTTGGTGAGTTGTTACAAGGAGAACCTGATGCATGGTTGGGAGAAGAAATCTCTCCCTACTTACAATTAGGTATTGGTGTTAAATACCCATATTACAAAATTGAAACGTACATTACCAACGCTACACGTGCTCAAAAACAATGGAGCAAAACGCCTGCAGTGGTAAGGGCCGGCTTATTAATTGATGCATTGGAGAATATCAAAAATCGTTTTTTTGATATTACATACGCTACCATGCATACAACAGGACAATCTTACATGATGTCGTTTCAGGCATCTGGTCCGCATAGCAATGACAGGGCATTAGAGGCCATTGTTACCGGCTTGGAAGAGCTAACTAAATATGTTAGCGAAACCGAATGGGTGAAGCCAATGGGTAAGTTTGATTTAAAACTTAAGAAAAACTGGAAAGCCATGCCAAAAGGAGTTGGTTTAGTAATTGGTTGCAGTACTTTCCCGATTTGGAATACTGTTCCTGCATTATTTGCTAACTTGATTACAGGAAACGTTTCTATAGTTAAACCTCATCCTAAGGCTATTTTACCTATTGCAATTGTGGTTGGAGAGTTACAAAAAGTGTTTACTGAAAATGGTTTTGATGCTTGCACTGTACAACTTGCTCCTGATACATTAGATAAACCAATTACTAAACAATTAGCAGAGCACGATGCCGTGAAGTTAGTTGATTATACAGGAGGAAGCGAGTTTGGTAACTACATTGAATCGTTGAACAAAACTGTATTTACAGAAAAAGCAGGTGTTAATAGTATTATTATAGATAGTGCAGCCGACCTAAAAGCGGTGATGGGCAATATTGCATTTAGTGCTAGTTTATATAGCGGACAAATGTGTACTGCACCTCAAAATATTTTTATTAGTTCGGATGGTGTTAAAACCAACGATGGTTTGGTAACCTTTGATGATGCTGTTGCAACTTTATGTGGTGCAATTACTGGTTTGGTTGATAATCCTAAAGCTGGAGCTCCTACTCTTGGTGCTATTCAATCGGAATTAACGATTAACAGAGTGAAGAACTCAGGTACACTTGGGGGTAAAGTTGTGCTTGAAAGTAAAACCATAGTAAACGAAGAGTTTAAAGATGCAAGAATTGCTACACCTGCAGTTATTGTAATTGATGAGCAAGAATACAACCATTATAACAAAGAGTGTTTTGGACCGATAGTATTTGTGATCAAAACTGCATCAACCCAAAGCTCTGTTGCATTAGCTAAAAAATTAGCAAGCGAAAAAGGCGCAATTACTTGCGGTGCATATACAACTGATGCAAACACCATGCAAACCATTGAAGATGAAATGAACGAAGTGTTTACTCCGGTATCATTTAACTTTACTGGTGCTGCGTTTATTAACTCGCACGCTGCATATAGTGATTTCCATGTTACGGGCGGGAACCCTGCTGGTAATGCAAGTTTAACCACTACCGAGTTTATTGTTAGAAGATTTATTTGGGTTGGTAACAGATTTGCTTAACACATAAAATTTATCGGAATTTTAACAAAAGCCTCTGTATTTACGGAGGCTTTTGTATTATTGAAACATGATGTTAGCTGAACAGCACAAGTTAGACCATTACAAAACAACTTTGTTTACTGTTTTTACTTGCCTTTGGTTTGTAGGAATAATAGCAGGCGAAAAAGCGCCAGCCATACTAAGTATTACTATGATTGGACAATTGCTTAGTGTATTATTACTTACTCATCCTAAAAAGCTTTGGAGCAACTTTATAAACAACAAAGCCATGGCCTTTTTTAGTTTGAGCTTTTTGTTTTTACTACTTAGCTTGTTTTACAGTGATAATTTAAAATACCTTGGCGAGCGCCTTCAAATAAAAGTTCCTATTCTGTTATATGCACTGATATGGCCGAGCATTGGCAACCTTAATACCAAACAAATAAAAACAATTTTCTATTCGTTGATCGGTGTTTGTGTGGTTAGTGCAGGTGGCATACTTACCAATTATGCTTTACATTTTGAAGAAATAAATCAGTTGTATTTACAATCGAAAATTATGCCTGGACCAATTAATCATATTAGGTATAGCTTATTGATTGTTTTTGCTATTTGTGTTATTTACTACTATATCAAACAACAATATTCAGAGAGCAAAACAGAGCAAAAATTATTGATAGCTACTGCCCTATTTTTGATTTTATTCTTGCATATTTATTCGGTTAGAAGTGGTTTGCTTACCCTGTATGCTGTAATTGCTATTAGTGTAATAAACCAAGTATTAACAAATAAAAACTACAAACAAGTTGGTACTGCAGTTGGAGCATTAGTTGTTATTGTTATGATTAGTTTGGCCATATCGCCAACCATGAGAAACAAATTGATTAATACCAAACAAGATGTTAATGTTTATGCAAATCAGGAAGACCCAAACTTTAACTCGCTTGCAACCCGCATGGTATCATACAAAACTGCATTTGAAATAGCGAAAGAAAACATTTGGTTTGGCTGTGGACAAGGTGATTTACAAGATAAAAACAATGCTTTGTTTAAAAGAGATTACCCAAGTATTGTTACCCCAATTATACCGCATAACCAATTTATTTATTATTTAGCAGCAACAGGTCTAATTGGTTTAATTATATTTTCGTTTGCATTTACAGCACCTATTTGGGTAAATAAGTTTTATAAGTTGGAGTTGATGCAATTTGCGTATGCCATTTTACTGATTGCATTTCAATTTGAAGCCATGCTTGAAACACAAATTGGTGTGGCTTGTACCTTATTAATTGTAATGATTCCTTATTACCTATCAACCATACAGAAAAAAATTACGGTTTAAGCATGTAGCTTATTTTTACCCTTGCGGTAACCGAATTGATATCCAATTTTGATTGCGCTTCTTTACCTATTGATAAAATAAAGTTTTTGTATTTAGTGGTATCTAGTGTGCCACTCACCCTAACTAAACATTGTTTGTTGTTGTCGAGGTTAATTACTTTTATGATGGTACCAATTGGTGCATCGGCATGTAAAACTTGCATGGTTTCGTCAACAAAAGCGATACCCGTTTGCTCTATTAAATCTGCCGTTGCCAAACGTGGCTGTTGATTATTTTGAGGCAATTGTGCCTCTGGACCATTGAGTTTATAATATGGTTTTGATGTTGCCGACTCATCCACAATTAATATTTGGCCAACTACAATTTTATTTGATTTTAGGTTGTTCCATTTACTGATTTGAGCGGCAGTAATTTTATATTTTTTAGCGATGGTGTTTACATTATCACCTTGAACAACAAGATGCGTGTACACCTTTTGAACCTCTACAGATTGCGCATTAGCGTGTGCTTCATCAACTTTACTCGAATCATTTACATTGTTTATTGGTGCAGATTTTACCAACTCGGCAACAAGCGGAATACGAATAATTTGGTTTTTAACAACCTTATTGTTTTTAATTTCGTTGTGTTTATTTACCTCAGCAACGGTTGATTTGTAGCGTTTAACAATGCTGTTTAAATTGTCTGATTTATCAACCTTATGGATGATAAACTTTTGCCCTTTAATGGTTTCAACCCTTAATGAATCCATTGGTTTTGCAGAAACAAAAACCGAACAACTCAACACAACTATGATAAACGTTAATACTCTCATTTTACTTTTTGATTAACCAAGGTAGAAAAAGCCATTGGCTTTGCATTAAATAGTTTTTTGGTTGCAGCCCATGTTGTTTCAAACAATTCAGAATGGCGGTAATTCTCCAAATCAGCTTCGGTTTGCCACAAACTATAAGTGTAATAAACGTTACTGTGGTTTGCATCTTGCAAAAGCGTTAAGCCATTACAACCAGGAAAATTTGCAATTTGATTTTTACTGTTTTCAAACACTACTAAAAAATCATTCACCTTATCCGGTTCAAACGATAACCTTACTATTCTATTAATCATTTTTTCTATCAATTATAATTTGATCGCCAAGTTTTAAACCAAGCAATGTTTTGCCTTCGCCTTTATTTATGGCAATTTCTAACCAACCAACATCATTAAAAACAGCAACGCCATTACCCGGAGTTACGTATGCATAGTTGGCTTCTACTTTACTTAAACTGTCTTTCCTGCGATAAAATATCTCGTACTTGCTCTCTCCTACCCAGTTAAAAAATGTTTCTTTATTTAAATTGGTAACTGCGTTATCGTATCCATCAACATGCACAATGGTTGCGCGTATCTGCGAATCGGTAATTACCGGCTTTAAACTATCAAACTTAAGTTTTGGAATTGTTGGCTCGGCAAAAGTATTTACATCAACCCCACCTAAAATATTGGCAGCAATTTTAGTAAACACATTTTTTTCGGGCGATAAATCATTTACATCAAACCAACTTGGGTTTACTTTATAAATAGTATCATAGCTATCATTTAACATCGATAAAAAACCATTGTCGGCACTAATTACCCATTGGTTTCTTAGTTTACCAATTACAATATCGTTATAAATAGCCAGGTTTGAATCAATTGCAATAATGTGGACCGTTTCTGACTTAAAATCGTTGATGCAACTTTGCAGCAAAAATGCGGCCTGTAACAAATCGTAGGCAGGCAAGTTGTGTGATACATCAACAATGGTAACGTTTGGAATCAAATCCAAAATACGTGCTTTTAACGAAGCCGCATAATACGTATTTGCGCCATAATCACTTGTTAATGTTACTACCTTCACTTTTTGTTGTTGGGTTTAAAGTTTTGCAATTTGGTAAAAAACTTGAATAGTTGGTTTTTTTACCGCACCTGAAACATATATTTGTTATGCAAAGTTATTAAGGTAATAGCAGTATACACAATATAAATATCACAAGGTTTGATTCAGAAGGAAATAATAATTGAAGGCACAGAACCCAGCAACGTTTTGGGTGTAAACAATAAAAACTTAAAAGTATTACAACATCATTTTTCTAAGCTTAAAATTGTATCGCGTGGTAACAGTTTGTTTGTTAATGGTGAAATAAGAGAAATTGAGCGTTTTGAAAACAGCTTGGCATCATTAATAAAATTGAGCAATAAACAAGGCATGCTTGACATGAATATGATGGAAAGCATTTTAGGAAAAATTGATGTTGCCGATATTGAGCCCGAACTAAAAGCCAAAGATGATGATGTAATTATATATGGCAATGGCGGAAAAGTTATCAAAGCAAAAACTCCTAACCAGAAAAAAATGGTGGAGTTGATGAAAGATAACGACATTTTGTTTGCAATTGGCCCAGCAGGAACCGGAAAAACTTACACGGCTGTTGCATTGGCAGTTAAGGCATTAAAAAACAAAGAAATTAAACGTATTATTTTAGCTCGCCCTGCTGTAGAGGCTGGAGAAAACTTAGGTTTTTTACCCGGTGATTTGAAAGAAAAAATTGATCCCTATTTACGTCCGTTGTACGATGCGTTGGATGACATGATTCCGGCAGAGAAGTTGAAATTTTATATTGAAAACCGCGTAATTGAAATTGCGCCTATGGCTTTTATGCGTGGCCGTACGTTAGACAATGCCTATGTTATTTTGGATGAAGCGCAAAATGCAACCGACCTTCAGTTAAAAATGTTTTTAACCCGCATGGGACCAAACGCCAAGTTTATTGTAACAGGTGATTTATCACAGATTGATTTGCCGAAAAAATCTCACTCGGGATTATTAAAGGCCGTAAATATTTTAGAAGGGATTAAGGGAATTCATTTCGCTTACTTAACGTTTGAGGATGTAGTACGCCACCGTTTGGTTAAAGACATTATTAAAGCCTACGATAAAGAACAAAAAAATACCGATTAATTAATTGTTGCTTAAATTCGCCCACTCAACTTAACACAATGGAAAACGCAATTGTATCTACCAACTACTTTTTTAAACATCAGAAAAGCTTTTACCGCGGTAAAGTAAGAGATGTATATAATATTAATGATGAGCTATTAGTAATGGTAGCCTGCGACAGAATTAGTGCATTTGATGTGGTGCTTAAACGCCCTATTCCTTACAAAGGACAAGTGCTTAACCAAATTGCATCGCACTTTTTAGACATGGCATCAGCCATAGTACCAACTTGGAAAATAGCAAGCCCGGATGCGAATGTAACGGTAGGTAAAATGTGCGAACCATTTAAAGTAGAGATGGTAATTCGTGGTTACTTAGCCGGACATGCATGGCGCGAGTACAAAGCCGGAAAACGCCAAGTTTGTGGTGTGGCATTACCTGAAGGTTTAAGGGAAAACGATAGATTACCGGAACCTATCATCACCCCAACCATAAAGGCCAGCGAAGGGCACGATGAAGACATAAGCCGCGAGGATATTTTAAAAACCGGTTTAGTTAGCGAAGCCGATTACGTGGTACTTGAAGATTATACCCGCAAATTATATGCAATGGGAACGGATGCCGCTGCCAAACAAAACCTAATTTTGGTTGATACCAAATATGAGTTTGGTAAAAAAGATGGTGTTATTATGTTGATTGATGAAATACACACCCCGGATTCATCGCGTTACTTTTATAAAGATACTTACGAAGCTATTCAAGCCAAAGACCAACAGCAACGCCAATTATCAAAAGAGTTTGTGCGCCAATGGTTAATTGAACACGGTTTCCAAGGTTTAGAAGGACAAACACAACCAGATATGAGTGATGATTTTATTGAAACGGTGACCAATCGTTACATAGAATTGTATGAACACATTACAGGTATGAAGTTTGAAAAAGCCGATTACAGCAGTGTAGAAAAACGCATTGAGAAAAATGTTAATGACTACCTTGCTGAAGTGGGTTAATAAATTGATATGACTTCTTTTCCTAAACCTATTATCACGTTTCATAAAGGCTCTATCCAAACGGAAAGGGCCTTGTTTAGTATTTTAATTCCAACATGGAATAACCTACCCTACCTGAAACTATGTGTTGAAAGTATTTTAAAAAACAGCACATACACACATCAAATTATTATTCATGTTAATGAAGGTAGCGATGGCACATTAGAGTGGGTTAAACAGCAAGGTTATGATTACACACACAGTGCAGATAATGCAGGTGTTTGTTATGCTGTAAATGCAAGTGCAACATTGGCTAAAACAAATTACATCGCCTATTTTAACGATGATATGTACGCTTGCCCTAATTGGGATGGCGTTTTGTTTGATGCCATTAAAGCAAATGGTACCGAACTTTTTTATTATTCGGGAACCATGATTGAATTTGAATCTGGTACCAACAAAGCAAATTTATCTCCTTATAATTTTGGAACTGATATAGCAACTTTTGATGAAGCAGCTTTATTGGCATTTTGTAAAAACGATGCCAACAAAGCCGACTGGTTTGGTGCATGCTGGCCTCCAAGCATAGTTCATATAAACTTATGGAACAAAGTTGGCGGATACAGCGAAATATACAGCCCTGGGTTTTACAGCGACCCTGATTTTGCCATGAAACTTTGGCAAGCAGGTGTGCGCGATTTTAAAGGATTAGGTAAAAGTTTGGTTTATCATTTTAAATGCAAATCAACAGGTAGGGTGATTAAAAATGATGGCAGAAAAACTTTCATGCAAACATGGGGTTTCACTTCATCATACTTGTATAAAAATGTATTGCGTGTTGGAGTTCCATTTCAACAAAATGTACCATTAACATTCAAAAAAGATTTTTCTTATTTGATATCCGCAATCAAATCGAAATTGGCATGAGTAAAATTAGTGCCGTAATTATTACTTACAACGAAAGTGCAAACATTGCACGATGCATCAAATCATTAAAAAATGTGGTTGATGAAATTATTGTGAGTGATTCAAACTCTATAGATGATACGAAAATTATTGCAGAGCAATTAGGGGCAAAAGTGATTGTTCGTGGGTTTGAAGGTTATGGCGCTACCAAAAACTTTGCAAATAATCAAGCCAACAACAACTGGATTTTATCTATTGATGCAGATGAAGAATTAGACAAAGACTTAGCCAATTATATTTTAAACATCAAACCAAACTTAAACGAAACTACTGTTTACGAATGTCAACGATTAAATAATTATTGTGGCACATGGATTAATCATGGGGGTTGGTACCCCGATAAAAAAGTGCGGTTATTTAACAAGCAACATGTAAAATGGAATTTGGCCGAAGTGCATGAAACGCTTGAGATACCGG
>CAZRVA010000117.1:5325-8537 GCA_964603255.1 uncultured Chitinophaga sp. | reverse complement strand
AATTATTCGGGATATAAAAACTTGTATTGTTAAACTCCTTTTTTATGGTTAAGTACTCGTTTAGTCCAATATAGTCGTAATCAGAGAATACTAAGATTTCCTCGGTTTGGAATAATTTAATATCATCCTTGCCAATTCTACCATATTTATGAATATAGATATAGTCATAGCCAAGTAGCGATTCAATCTCCAAGAATACATCTTTGTTTTCCACAAAGCATATTTTATTAAACTTAATTTGAGGTGTCAGAAACGCTGCTATTTCAAACAGTTCTGTATGTCGTTTTAAATCAAATTCAATTCCGTTCAACTTTATTGTATGATGTCCTTTAAGAAAGAATATGGATTTCTCTTTTTGTTTTGATGCCTTACTGTTTCTGAACATCAACGTAGATTGAAACTTGTTATTAATCGAGTCTAATTTATTGGGAAATGCATTATCAAAGTACTGTTGAATGATATTTCTTTTACTTTCATTTATTTTGTATGTGCTGCCTCTACCATTTTTCTCTAGAGTAATTGCTCCGTCTGCTTGCCCGTTAAAAAAGGCTTTAAACTGTGACGTTTTTAGCACATTCTTAGGCACAGCCGAGCGAGAAACTTCACCAGTTTCTAAAAAACTCTTCCAAAAATTATATATAGTAGAGTTAGACATTATTTACACTTCTAACTTTAAATTCTTGTCTAATACTTCACCGTATGCAGCATTGGTTTTTTCGTTAATGTTGATTTTACCCGAACTGCGGAAAATGAAGTAGTACTTACCAAAGCCAGGCACAGCATCAGGCGCAGCAAAAATAGGAATGAAATAATGTTCTTTACAGAATCGCACCAACTCCGGACGGTTTTGCTTATCAATGGTTGCTACCTCATCAATAAACAAGGCAATACGGTTTTCATGATCAGCTACAGCCAAACGGTTAATGATATTCATTACAATCACCAAGCGAATCATTTTATCAGTACCATCACTTTCAATTTGCTGACTTAAATCTACTTGTTTGGTGCTGCCTTTGCGGCTTAGGTGTAAGGTGATGTCAAACAAATCATCAAACTCAATTTTTTGTCCGCTTTCTAAATAGTGGTCTAATACTTTTAAGTTTTCGCTGTTGTCAAATTCAAACATCAACTGTCCGCTAATTTGCTGAATTTGGCTAATCTTACGCACTTCTTCCACCAAACGTTTGTTGTCAATTAACTCAATGGTTAATGCTTCAATATCTGATATACGTGTTTGCGAAAGTTTGGTGTTAAATTTATTGTATAAAAACTCTTTAAACTCTTCATAACGTTTAAGCAACGTGTAAGCAGGGTTTGCAAATTGGGTTGATATACTTTCTAGTAACGATTGTACGCTTCGTTCTTTATCTTCTATCAATGCAACTTCTTCTTCAACGTACTTAATAAAGTCCATTTCATCGGCAAAGGTGCTTTGTAATTTATCGCGCAACTTCTCAAATAAATGGTCTTTGTTTGATTTGATGGTGATGCGATCTTGCCAGTTTAATTTTATCTTATTGTAAAGCTGATCTAAACTTTCGTTGGTTTCAAACTCTTCGCCCACCAAGCCCAACTCATCAATTTCATGCTTCATTTCAATTAGCTTGTTGATGCGCTCTTGGCGTTTTTGTTTTTCATCCAATAAATCGCGTAACTCATTACTCTTACGTGCAATAGTTTTGGCAATTTGTTTTTGCTCAGTTTCGTATTTTTCTTTCTCCACCATTAAATCATTCACATCGCCTTTAAGGCGATCTAAAGCTTTAACCAAACTAGGCTTGGCTTTAATGCGAACAATTTTGTTTTTAATGGTTTCTATTTGTTCTGCAATCTTTGCTAACTCAGCGTTGGATGCTTCCAAATCCTGCACAACTTTTAGTAAGCTTTCTTGCTGAATTTTATCTTCTTTAAGTGAAGCTAACTCTTCTTTTAGCTCATCAACATTTTTAAAATCTTTAATGGTGATGTTTTTAGAAATGTCGATTTTACCATCAAAAATGCTAAGCTCTTGGCTGATTTTGTGAATTTGCTTCATCACTTGATCGCCCGGTAAACTGCTAACTTGCTCGCTTAAAATAGAGTTTAATAATTTACGGTTTTCAACCGAGCCCGAAATTTTATTGATTAACAGGTTGCTGTAGTTTTTAACCTGCATTTCAATACGCGTAATTTGGTCGTTGATGCGCACAATTTTATTTTCGATTTGCTGGCTGTTTAGGCGTTGCAACTCGGCCATGGTAATGCGACTTTCAATATTTTTACGTTGTTGGTCGAAATTGGCCAACTGCTCGTTTAAAATATTAAGCGGCTCGTATGCATCAATTTCCTTAATCTCGTTTTCTTTTTCGTGAAGCAATTGTGTGCGCGAATTAATCTCTGCTTCTTTACCACCAATTTTACGGTCTAAATCGGCTTTGGCAGGAATTAATTCCTCGTTCATTTCGGTATTTAACCTTCCAATCGCCTTGTCTTTTTCGTGCAATTGCACTTGCAACTCAGGCATGGTGTGTTTGTAGTTTTTCTCAAAACCATAAAACAACTCACTTATAATGCGAGCTTTGGCGTTATACTGACTAACCAATTCGCGGAACTCATCAAACTCATTTTTAACCGATTTAAGGTTACGAATTTCGTTGTTCACACGTTTTAAGTCGTTAATGTCTTTTTTGTTTTTTTGCGAGAAGTTTAAGGTTTCGTTCTCACGGTTATCGGCTACAATAAGCGCCTCTTTAAGGTTTTTATTGGTAATTAACTTGGTGTTAATTAAGTAGCGGTATATGCGCGAAAAGTTATTGCTAATACCCTCGCTGCGAACGCTATCATCCAACCAAACTACGGCATTGTTACGTTTACCGCGTTGGTAAACAAACTGAAATACCTCACGTTTGTCTTTAAACTGTTCAAGGGTTAAGCCACCGGCAGCAATTTTTTCTTTAACCTCTTCAAACTTTAACAAACGTTTGTCGGTATCAACAAAAAATTCCTCTTTGTATTCGCTATCAAACTTATAGTACTCCAAGTTACTGTCGCTATCGCGTTTAACAATAATGCTGTAGTATGATTTTTTGAAAACCTCAAAAACAATAAAACTTTGGTT
The DNA here is from genome assembly GCA_964603255.1 of uncultured Chitinophaga sp. Taxonomy (GTDB): domain Bacteria; phylum Bacteroidota; class Bacteroidia; order UKL13-3; family UKL13-3; genus UBA6183. The sequence goes on along the minus strand of CAZRVA010000117.1, from coordinate 5,440 downwards.
GTGGTTAGGAAAATAATGGTGAATAGTTTCTTTGTCGCCCTTACGGTTACCACTAAAACTCATTTTTTGTCCATCGATAATAAACAAAAAGTTAAGTGCATAAATAAGGGTACTT
>CAZRVA010000117.1:0-5315 GCA_964603255.1 uncultured Chitinophaga sp. | reverse complement strand
ACTTTTACCAATATTGTTAGGCCCCACCAGTTGTAAGCTATCGCAGTCGTCAAGCCTTACTTCGGCTTTACCGTATACCTTACTGTTAAGTACAATTACACGTGTTAGCATAATTTATCTGAAAATAATTTTGGGTACAAGGTAATTGCGACAAATGGGTAGTTACCCACCATTTTTGCACAGTTTGCAAGGGGTTGAAAGTGTTTGAATTGAGAGGTGAGAGGGTTCCTCAAATTTTAACAGTAAAATTTCATGTTTGAAATTTAACCAGGTTCTGAAAATGCCCAAAAGGTTGCATTATCTGTTGAATACTGGGCTGTGCGATTGATAAGAGTTTAATGGTGCGTTTTTTATAGTCCGGGTAGTCTGCCGTTTGGATTTATGACTTGCCATGTATTTATGTCAACTATGAAATTGTAATGAGTCACTAAATTCATTCCATTATCTTCAACCACTTTAACACTATAAAAATATTTGGCATTTGAAGAGGGTGTAGTAAGGAATGAAACATGTCTTGATCCATGTGAGATGCTGTCAACTAAATCAATGCGTTCTTTAACAAGAGGTTGCATTAATACGATTTCTGTTACCTTTTCCTCTAAAATACTTATGGAGTCGGCCTTGACAAGGCTATCCAATTGAATTTGAAACTCCGACCACCAATTTGATGTGTATTTTTGATCTAAGTAATTTATTACAGTTTGATTATAATATTTTACACCACTTTCTATGTCAGGAGTTACATTACATCCATAAAAATAGATTTCAACACCATATGATTTGGCAAGTTTATACATTTGTTTGCTATTACGAGGTAGTTCTCCAAGTTCAATAATTTTGATTTTGTTATTAGCAATGTCTTGCTGAGCAGTTAAAGAGTTGAAAGGGGTGAATAGCCCAAATGCAAAACGAAGTCCGAAGTATAGTCCACCTAATACTATAATCGTCACGAATCCAAATGTGATTTTTTGTTTCAATTTCTTATTTATGTTGTTACCTAAAAGTGTTTTTAAAATTGGCTGGCATAGTCATTTAGTGAAAAACGCATCCACACTTTGTAAGGTAAAACTATTAAATTTTATGGAGGAAACAAGGTGTAAAAACCGTCCGAAGTAAAACCACCTAAAAGGTAAGGTTATATTTAAAAATAGAGTTGTACAATGGTTATTTGTGTTATGGGCATTAAAACTGTAAGTCCTTTATTAGTCTTGTCCATAAAAGCAGAATTTCCCACGCTCTAAGTCAATAACACCGAACTGTGAGTTGTTGTATGATATAACTATTACTCTTATGCTTGTTGCGTAATACCTTGAATATTTTTCTTGAATGCTTAGCCTGAATCCACATCTTGTCGTAAGATGAGGGGAGATTTTTTCCGTAGTAAACGCCATGTACCTTATATAAGGGGATTTTGTTCTATACTCTTGTAAGTGACTGTCTTTGTATGGGTTTGTTGACCAAATTAATTTTCCGACCTTGTCAAATGCTGATATAATAGTATGTGTAGAGTCAAGAACATATTTTCTTTGAGTTGCGAAGTCATATAATGAGAAAGATTGCCCGGGTTTAATTAATAATGAACCATTAATGTCGTAATGATAATTAGTCTGACTTGATTCTACATGAATAGACAAGCATGTCAATATTAAAGCGATAATATTTTTCATCTTAGCATTTCTTTTATCATCCATAACTCACCCATCTGCAAAACTTATGACCTATTTTGTTTAGCTTCATTGCGCTATACCCAATAAAACAAACCTTGTCATCAGTGAGGTGTCTCGGTCAATAATTTTTCCGTTTCTTCAATTTTTTTCTTGGTACGATCTATTTTTCTATTAAGCAAATATGGTGAACCAATAATTGTAAACAAGCTGAATAAGGATAATGGAATTGTGAAAAGTAAAGACCATTTAACCCAATTGTGTTTCCAAAAAATTACATATAATATTATAGAAATAGTTGTCCTAATTGCCCAAAAAATTAATTTCCTTTTTCTGTATGCAGGGTCTAAAATTGTATTTACTGACGCTTGGTCAAGTTCTCTTTTAAAGTTTTCACTTAATGTTTCGTTGTTTTCCATTTTTTATCCCTGCACCTTTTTGTTAAAGTACACTAATTAAAGCTTTTGGTTTGGAAATAAAAAATATTAATGCTTCGCTATGAAATAGCTGATTTGGTCTCCATATCTCCCGGCTATTTCAGGTAAATCTGAAGTAATCGGATACAAACAAAATTGCCAATGGGGCCTTGCAGTTCCTTGTAAAATATTTGCTGCTCAATTTCACTTAATCCCCTTGCGCGTTCTTTCTTTCATCCTAATAATCAGCGGTTCAGACTTTTTATGAAGGAAAATACCATTTGAAAGATAAACAACAGCTTAGCGGGTGGAAGTGCTACCGAAGTAGCGCGGAACACGCGGCCGGCCCAAGCCGGAAAGCCCTATACTTTATTTATTGATGCTTTACAACCGATTGATTGTGTTTGCATTGTAAGCAACCAGCAAAAAGTATTATGATATCGCGACATTTTACATATTTTGCGTGTTACAGTATATACCCAAATGAAGAAACAACTCAACCAACTTTTAAAGACTTTATCGTTAGTCTTTGTATTATCATCAGCTGCACTTGCCCAACCCTTACAAAAAGGTTTGTTGTGGGAAATATCAGGCAAGGGATTATCTAAACCATCGTATTTGTATGGTACCATGCATGTGAGTAGCAAATTGGCTTTTAATTTAAGCGATTCGTTTTTTACGGCCATTAAAAATTGTGATAGAGTAGCATTAGAAAGCTCACCCGAAAATTGGCTGGAAGAGTTTTTAAGTACCGAGTTTATGAGTTACTCTATGCGCAGCCAAAGCAGTGAGGCACGTGGTAATGATAACCCAATTACCATTAATGACTTTACTTGGTTTAAAGAGTTTTATGCCAAAGGATATATTCAAGAGGCATTGGCCCGCGACCCGGATGTGTTAAACCAATTGATGTTTAGACACAGCAGCAATAAGCAAGATTTTGAAGAAGATACTTACCTTGATTTATATATTTTTCAGACTGCAAGCAGGTTAAAAAAGCCTGTTGTTTCGGTTGAGGATTTAGATGAAAGTTTAAAGTTGGTGATGCAAGCATATACCGACATGTACCCTGAAGATAAAGAGCGTAAGTATAACAAAGATTTTGACAGGTTGTTGGAAGATTATTACCGACAAGCCGATTTGCAAAAGTTGGATTCGTTGATGCAAAAACAAGGGTACAGCGAAACATATTTTGAGCGTATGTTGTATGTACGTAATAAAAATATGGTAAACCGTATGGATTCGTTTATGCGTTTAGGTCCGTTGTTTACTGGTGTAGGTGCAGCACATTTACCGGGTGATAAGGGTGTAATTAGTTTGCTTCGTCAAATGGGTTACAATTTAAGAGCAGTAAATTTGGGCGAACGTAATGCATCTTTGCGCAGCAAGCTGGATAAAATAGAAGTTCCAATTACCTATCAAAAATTCACTTCAAATGATGGCAGATTTAGTGTAGATGTGCCGGGTAAATTATTGGTAATGCCTGATAATAGTGTAAGCCAGCAATACTTAAGAACCGATATGATGAATGGTTCTTTTTATTCAGTAAATCGTATTAGAACATTTGCTCCGTTTATTAATTATACCGAAGAGCAATTTAAAAAGAGCGTTGATAGTTTATTGTACGAGTTTATTCCGGGCGATATACAAAGTTTTAAACCAATAACAGTAAGTGGTTATCAGGCATATGATATCACTAATAAAACCAAACGTGGTAACTTGCAGCGCTACCGTATTGTATTTACTCCGCTTGAGTTATTTGTATTTAAAGCAGGTGGTAATGGCAACTACATCAAGAAAAATGCGGTGCAGTTTTTTAACTCCATTGTAATTAACAATCCCGCAACAGCATCAGTTCCATTTAGCAGTAATAAAGAAGGTTTTTCTATAAACTTACCGGTTACTCCATTGGCAAATTTCGAAAACTCCACCTTAACCAATTATACACCAAACTCTCATATTTTTCAAGCGGTTGATGCGGATGGTATTAAATACTTTTTGTTAAACCAAGTGGCTATTAACACCACCTATATGGAAGAAGATAGTGTTGAAATTAACCTTGTTGAGCGTGGTTATTTAGAAGGTACTGGCTTACGTTTTTTAAGTAGAGAATATAGCAACCTAGGTGGTTACCCAATGTTAACCAGCACCTATAAACATCCAGATAGAGACACTCGTGTTGCTGCAATTTATGTGATTAGAGGCAGTCATGTTTATGCATTTTCTGCCTGGTGTACTACTGATGAGCAATTGAAAAAAGCAGTTGATGCACTTAAAACATTTAAGTTGGTTGATATTGTTTCAGCTTCAGGTAAACCGCGTATTGATACCGTACATAAATTTACAGTGGTATCGCCAATACCAGTTCCTCCGGATGTTAATGGTTACAATTTCTCGTTTAAAAAACGTGATGAAAAAAGTAACCATACCGGCCAAAACGAATACATCAACTACTTTGATGCAGAGACGGGTGAGCGTGTAGAGTTACGCTGGCAGCGTTTGCACAAATACTTTATGACCAAAGACACGGCTAAGTTTTGGAAGAGTGAGTTGGAGGAAATGAATCCACGAAATGATTACATTCAGAAAGTAAATTACTACAATAAAGACGGAGCTGTTTGTGCTGATGTAATATACACAGATACCAACACCAGCCGCATGATGATATCGAAAGTAATTGTGAAGGGAAGATACATTTACACCTTGCTTGCACACACCGATACCATTACTAAAGGTAATAATTTTGTGCGTGAGTTTTTTAGCACATTCCAATCAACAGATACATCAAAAGCAGCACAACCATTTGTAGATAAAACACCAATGTTGTTAAGCGATTTGTTGAGTGATGACAGTACAACCTACGCACAAGCGCGCGATTTAATTGGCCGTACACAGTTTCAAGGCAAAAGCTACAAGCCGCTTGCCGAAACTTTGGGTAAGTTAAAAGATGATAAGTACAAAAAGGATATGCGTATTGAGTTGATTACCGAAATTGGTTTTAGAAAAGATGAAACTGCTATTCCATATTTAACCAAAGAATATAAGAATGCCGGAGATGATTACGATTACCAGGTATCTATTTTGCGTGCCTTGGCATCAATAAATAGCAACAACTCTTATAAGGTTTGTAAAGATTTATTGGTAGCCGAACCTCCATTTGCAAGTGACAATTCTTTGTATAGCCGCTTGTTTGATTACATCGAGTCGGGTGATTCGTTATGGAACAGAAAACAAT
>CAZRVA010000116.1:0-8629 GCA_964603255.1 uncultured Chitinophaga sp. | reverse complement strand
ATACAGGAGGATTTGTATCAAACAGCAACGATGTATTTGAAGCAGCCATCAGAGATCAGGTAAATATTGCCATTAAAGAAGCTGATTTATTATTATTTATGGTTGATGTGGCCACAGGTATAACCGACCTTGACAGCCAGTTTGCCAAACTATTACGCAAAACCAATAAGCCGGTTTATTTGATAGTAAATAAGGTAGATAACAGTCAGCGTGTATATGAAGCAAGTGAGTTTTACAAACTAGGTTTTGATGATTTGTATACCTTGTCATCTGTTAGTGGAAGTGGTACGGGAGAGTTGTTAGACGACATCATGGAAAAACTTAAACCAGAGCTAATTGATGAACCTAACGAAGACAACGACCAAGATTTTGAGGGCGATATTGACGAAGAGAACTTTGCCGCTGAATACGATGAGAACGATGACCTAATCGAAAAAGAAGAACCGGTAAACTTTATTCCAAGGGTAGCCATTGTGGGGCGTCCTAACGTTGGTAAATCATCCTTGGTAAATGCCCTTTTAGGCGAAGACAGAAACATTGTAACTGATATTGCAGGAACAACCCGCGATACCATTGATACTTTGTACAACGCATACGGGCATAAATTTTATTTGGTTGATACAGCAGGTATACGCAAGAAATCGAAAGTAAGAGAAGATATTGAGTTTTACTCAGTAATGCGCTCTATCAATGCGCTAGAAAACTGCGATGTGGCAGTTTTGGTGATTGACGCAACCATTGGTTTGGATTCACAAGATATGAACTTGGTACACCTTGCTGTAAAAAACAGCAAAGGCTTGGTAATAGTGGTAAATAAGTGGGATTTAATAGAAAAAGACCACAAAACAGCAAAAGCATACGAGGATACCATTAAAGAAAAACTGAAACCATTTAATGATGTTCCTATTTTGTTTACCTCAGCAGTAGAAAAACAGCGTATTCACAAACTAGTTGATGTGGCCATGACTGTAAATGCAAGCAGAAGACGCAGGATAAAAACCCATCAGTTAAACGAGGTAATGTTAGAATTAATTGAAAACTATCCACCACCATCAATAAAAGGTAAGTATGTTAAAATTAAGTTTGTAATGCAATTGCCGGGTCGTAGTCCCAAATTTGCATTCTTCTGTAACCTGCCTCAATACGTAACAGAGAGCTACAAGCGCTACTTGGAAAACAAGATTCGTGAAAATTTTGATTTTCATGGAGTTCCAATGGTGATTTACATGAGAAAAAAATAAAAAAACTATTGCAGATTTAAAATCAAGGCGTATATTTGCACCGATTTTAATCAAGAAAAAAATAAACACAATGAAAAAAGTATTATCAATCGCTGCTGCAACTGCTATGTTAGCAATCGTTGCTTGCGGTCCTTCAGCTGACGAAAAAGCTAAAGCAGAAGCTGCAAAATTAGATTCAATCGAACAACAACGTATCGCTGATTCTACATTACAAGCTCAAGAAATGGCTATGACTGCAGATACAACTGCTGTTGCTGCTGATTCTACTGCTGCTCCTGCTGCAGAAGCTCCAGCTGCTCACTAATTCGTTAGTAAGTAAGACTTTAAAAATCCCGCTAATAGCGGGATTTTTTTATGTGTTAAAAAAACTACAAAAAGATTTTTTTTTGTGCAAAAGATCAATACTTTTGCACTCCTTAAATATTAAAAGCTATGTCTACTAAAAGAACATACCAACCATCAGTACGTAAAAGAAGAAACAAACACGGTTTTAGAGAGAGAATGGCAACTGCTGCTGGCCGTAAAGTAATTAATGCACGTAGAGCTCGCGGTCGTAAGAAATTAACCGTATCTAGCGAAAGACGTCATAAAAAATAATTAGTATAGCCTAGCGGCTTACTACATTGCCTTATTACATCATGATATCTTACAGCTTTAATAAAGCTGAAAGGCTTTGCAGTAAAACACTAATTAATAACTTATTTAGTAAAGGAAACCGTGTTATAACGCAGTTTCCTTTTCGTGTTTTATGGCAATTCATTCCAAATAATCCCGAACAATACCCTGCTCAGGTTATGTTTTCGGTAGGCAAGCGTAATTTCCCCAACGCTGTTCACCGCAACCGCATTAAACGACAAATGCGCGAACTCTACCGCATCAGAAAACACCTGCTTTACCAGTTATTGGAACAAAAACAAAAAAGTTTGGTCATATCCATTACTTTTCAGGGTAAAAGCATCATGCAACACGAAGAATTAAAACAAGCCTTCGAGCAAACTTTTCAAAAAATCATCACCCAAATTGAAAAAACTGCTTAGTCTTCCCTTTGTTGCCCTGATTAAAATTTATCAGGTGTTTATATCGCCATACTTGCCAAATGCTTGTAGGTACACCCCCACATGCTCGCAATATGCGGTTGAGGCTTTTAATAAATACGGACCATTAAAAGGTTTTTGGTTGGCATTAAAAAGAATTTCGAGATGCCATCCTTGGGGCGGACACGGGCACGACCCACTACCTTAACAACAAGGTAAAATATTTCTACTAATATTGCCGTTTATCAAAACATAGCAACTACTATTGCTGCTTATTGTATATTCGGACTTACGATAATTTTTAATACAAGAAACATGAACAATATTTTGAAAAAAATACGCTGGTACTATGTGGTTATTGCCATTGGTGTTTTAGGTTTATTCTCGTTTAAAACAGCCAGTACCAACTATTTCGAAATAAGTAAAAACCTAGACATTTTTGCCACCTTGTTTCGTGAGGTAAATACCTACTATGTAGATGATGTGGATGCAGGTAAGTTGATTAAAAAAGCCATTGATGAAATGTTGGAGTCATTAGATCCATATACCAATTATATTTCGGAGGCAGAGGCAGAAGATTTTCGTTTCCAGATGACGGGGCAATATGGAGGAATTGGAAGCATGGTGGGTACTAAAAATAATCAGGTTGTAGTTACCGATCCATACGAAGGTTACCCTGCACAAAAAGCAGATTTACGCGCAGGTGATATCATCCTAGAAATTGAAGGGAAATCAACCCAAAACAAAACAACTAGCGATATTAGCAAAATGCTTAAAGGCCAACCTGGCACGCAAGTTAAATTGGTAATACAGCGCGAAGGCGAAGGCACTTTAACCAAAACCATTACACGTGAAGAAATACAACTAAAAAACGTGCCTTATGTTGGTATGGTTAACGAAACTACTGGTTACATAAGATTGGCTTCATTTACCCAAAATGCGGGTAAAGAAGTGCGTGATGCCATGGTTGAGTTGAAGAAAAACCCAAATTTAAAAAGTGTAATTTTAGATGTAAGAGGTAATCCGGGTGGATTGCTTCACGAATCAATTAATATTGTAAATGTATTTGTTCCGCAAGGAGTTGAAGTAGTTAGTACTAAAGGAAAAGTAAAAGAATGGGACAAAAGTTATAAATCGCTGAACCAACCTGTAGATACCGAAATACCAATGGTTGTGCTAACCAACAGAGGCAGTGCAAGTGCAAGCGAAATTGTAAGTGGAAGCATACAAGATTTGGATAGAGGTGTGGTAATAGGACAAAAAACTTATGGTAAAGGTTTGGTACAAAGTACACGACCACTTACCTACAATGCGCAACTAAAAGTTACTACTGCCAAATACTATACACCAAGTGGAAGATGTATTCAAGCATTAGACTACAGCCACCGTAATGAGGATGGAAGTGTGGGTAGCGTTCCTGATAGTTTAAAAAAGGAGTTTAAAACAAAAGGTGGAAGAAAAGTATTTGATGGCGGAGGAGTTGACCCAGATGTGGCTACCAGACAAAATGAATACAGTAAAATTACCGAGAGTTTAATCATTAATCAGTTGATATTTGATTACGCAACGAAGTACCGTAATAAACACACCAAAATAGCTGCTGCCAAAGATTTTAAACTAACAGATGCAGACTTTAACGATTTTAAGAACTTCCTTTCGGATAAAAAATACGATTACCAAACGGCTAGCGAAAAAGCGCTAGAAGACTTTAAGAAAAAGGCTGAAGATGAAAAATATTTCGAAGCAGTTCAATCGCAATACCAGCAACTAAAACAAAATTTAACCCGCGATAAACAAGCTGACTTAGAGAAAAACAAGGAAGAGATTATAGAATTACTTGAGGCAGAAATCGCTAAAAGATATTATTTTCAGCGTGCACAATACGAAATGGCAGCCAAACATGATGATGATGTGCAAGAAGCCATTAAACTATTGAACGATATGCCACGTTACAAATCAATTTTAGGCAAGAAATAACATCACACATCGAGTTTAAAACGATTAAAGCGTGTTAGATTATTCTGATTTTATTATACTTTTTTTGCTAGGCTCGATAGGCGCGTTTTTATCAGGCTTTTTGGGCGTTGGCGGAGGTATTGTATACATCCCAATTTTAGATTATTTTTTAGGTAAACTTGGATTGAGCGATGATAACTTGGTTAAAGCCATCTTGGCAAACTCTTTATTTACCATAATTTTTTCGGGATCGGTGAGCAGTTACAAACAATACCGAATAGGAAATTTTTATCTGAAAGAAATTCTATATACAGCCGCAACAGGTGCGGTTACAGCCGCTTTAATGACTATGCTTATTAAATCGGGAACATGGTACAGTAAAAGTGTTTTTAACTATGTTTTTGCTAGCATGTTATTGGTTATTGCTGTTAGGATGTTTTTACTGAGTAACCCTAAATCAATTGAAGAAAAAAACGTTAAACCAATTGGCTATTACATTACCGGATTTTTTGCAGGTATTATTACTGCCATGAGCGGCTTGGGTGGTGGCGTGGTTATGACACCAACATTTACTGATGTATTTAAAATCAACATCAAAAAAGCAAGTGCAATATCAAACGGAGTTATTCCATTGTTTGCTATTGCAGTTGGCTTGCTAAATTTAAGTACTCCGGCTACACAACAAGTTAGTAATTGGCAAGTTGGTTTTATTGTATTTCCCGTGGTAATCCCCATGATACTTTCTACATTTTTGTTTGCCCCACTTGGTGTAATCACTGCTCAAAAAGCCAATCAAAAAGTAATAAGAATGGTGTTTGCCACGTTTGTAAGTATTGTGTTTGTAAAAACCCTATTGGCTATTATCACACAATATCAATAACAGCCAGTTCAAATAAGGTTGTGTTATTATCCCTGAATATCGGGGTTATCCAATGGAATAATTTTAGCCAAGGTGTGCACCTGATACATCCTACCTGTTGCAACTGCAATACAATTGGTGTAGGTGCGCAGCGTATCCAATTTCTTTAAAATAATTTTTGATTTTCCGGGCATCTTAAACAAATCGCCTTCCTTCAACTCATCAAGTGTTACGTAATCTTTCTTGCTGTCGTAATTCATCAACACTTTTAGCAATTTTACATCAGCGCTGTGCGAGTATTTAGGATTTTTCATGTGCCCTATCAAGGCAAACTTTATGTCGTTTGGAAATACATCGTGTTGCAAAAAAGGCATCATGTTTTTTCTAAACTCTTCTTTCCATTCTTTGCCATGACCATCAACCCTTTGCCCAAATTTTAAATAAGTAGTGTGATGTGCTAATTCGTGAATAAACGTAATTAAAAATTCATACGGATTAAGGTTGTGGTTTACCGTTATTCTATTGCCACTTCCCATTGTAGGATGGTAATCACCATAACGTCCTTTTCGCTCCACCTCAATGTGTAAATTAAGTTTGTAATACATAACCAATTCACAACACAACTCTAAAGCACCCTGTGGCACATAACTTTTTAAAGCCAACATTAATGCATGCTTGTGCTTAAGCTGCGCTTCATTAAGCTGACCTAAGATAAGAGAGTTGTTACCTGAATGCATTTGTCGTAATAAGAATTTTACGTGCAATTACCGATTTTTTTTTATAAGTTGTGATACCAAATAATCTATGTATGGAATCAGTTAAAATTATTGAGAAAGAGGAATTGCCTTCTATCAAGTTTGTGAGCTACGATGTGCTTAACACAAAAGAAGAGCGAGAAGCCAGAAGAGAACAAGTTGAAAAAGCAATGCTTTTGGGTAACGGCAGCAAAGGTAAAAGCAAAATATTCTTTATGAGTGTTAATGGTTTAACCGAAGTGGAAACAACCGTTTGGTCGGCCAGCGATGATGTTATTACTCTAAAAAGTGGATTAATGATTCCGTTGCACGCCATCCAAAGAATAGAATTAATTTAAATTAATTTATAGAGGCGCATCAAATCATTGTTTATAAATTACCAATAACTTGTAAGCTTCATTCTTAAAAGTATTGATTGGTTTTTATACTTTGCAATTGATGAGTGCGCCTCTTAACAATAAAAAAATAATATTTGGTTGGACCATGTACGATTGGGCCAACTCGGTTTTTTCGCTAACTATAGCTACTGCTATTTTCCCGCCCTACTACGAGGCCATGAGTAAGGCCACTGCGATACAAAACGGAGCTTCGCCTGATGGACCATTTTACATTGATTTTTTAGGACATAAATTCGCAAACACCGCGCTATACTCCTACTCGCTTTCGCTAGGTTTTTTATTGGTTACCATTTTCAGTCCAATACTTTCGGGTATTGCTGATGTTAGAGGGAACAAAAAAGCATACCTTAAATTTTTCTGTTATCTGGGTAGCATCAGTTGTATGTTGATGTATTTTTTTGATGCACAAAATGTGTACTTAGGTTTAACATTATTTATTTTTAGCCTTGTTGGTTTTGGCGGAAGTATAGTGTTTTACAATGCATTTTTACCAGAGATTGTTACCGAGGATATGTTTGATAGGGTGAGTGCTCGCGGCTTTAGTATGGGCTACATTGGCAGTGTAATTTTACTGATCATAAATCTGGTAAACATTATGTTTCCTGAGTTGCTTTTTCCGGTTGCAGCCAAAACACAAGAGCTTATTCAAACCGGATTAACAACACCTGAAGCACTAAAAAAAGCAAAAGGTTATTATGAGGGTATGGCCAGTCGCTTATCTTTTGTTTCTGTTGGATTATGGTGGATGGGCTTTGCTCAAATTCCATTTAAACGATTGCCCGAAAAACTGAGAGACGTTAAATACTCCGGAAATATTTTAAACAAAGGTTTTAACGAACTAAAAAATGTTTGGAAAGAGATTAACGGAACCAACGAACACAATCATATTAAACGTTATTTGTGGGGATTCTTTTTTACCAGCATGGGCCTACAAACGGTAATGTATGTGGCCACACTTTTTGGCTCGCAGGAACTAAAATTAAAAACAGCCGATCTAATTGTTACGGTGCTAATTATACAACTCATTGCCATTGTTGGTGCTTGGGGTTTTGCCCGCATAAGTGAAAAAATTGGCAATATTTACACCTTAGTTGTAATGGTTATTATTTGGATTGGCATTTGTGGTGTAGCTTATAACGTTCAAACAGAGTATGGCTTTTATGGATTAGCGGCTGTAGTTGGTTTAGTTATGGGTGGTATACAATCTATGTTTAGAAGCACTTTTGCTAAAATTATTCCTGATAACACACCAAACCACGCCTCGTATTTTAGTTTTTATGATGTGTGCGAAAAACTGGCCATCGTATTAGGTACATTTAGTTACGGAATTATTGCAGATATAACAGGTAACATGCGATTAAGTATTGTTGCATTGGCAATTTATTTTATTGTAGGTTTGTCGTTTATAGTTAGAATCAAAAATTTTAAAACACTTCATCCATAAACAACCACATGAAAGTTGATTTATTTATACCGTGTTTCATTGATCAGTTAAGACCCGAAACTGCTTTTAATACCATAAAGGTATTAGAGAAAGCAGGCTGCCATGTTAATTACAATGTAGAGCAAACATGCTGCGGGCAAGCTGCATTTAACGCAGGCTTTTGGGATGAAGCCCGTGAAGTTGGTGTAAAGTTTTTAAACGAAGCAGACGTTAACCGTTATATGGTTAGCCCATCGGCAAGTTGTGTGGGTATGATTAGAAATTCATACGACTTTTTGTTTCAAAACTCATCGCACCATAACCGTTTTAGACAACTACAAAAGAAAATTTTTGAGTTGAGTGAATTTTTGATTGAGGTAATGAAGGTTGAAGATTTGGGAAGTATGCTCACTGCCAAAGCTACTTACCACGATTCATGCAGTGCGTTACGTGAATGTAACATCAAAACTCAACCCAGAAAGTTACTAGAAAAAGTACAAGGTTTACAATTAGTTGAAATGAAAGATTGTGAAACTTGTTGCGGATTTGGTGGGGCATTTGCCGTTAAAAACGAATCGATATCTGTTGCCATGACCGAACAAAAGGTTGAAAACGCAATGGCCACAGGTGCAGAATACATTATTAGTACAGACTTTAGTTGTTTGATGCAAATGGATAGTTTCATCAAACAAAAAAACTTACCTATTAAAACACTTCACATAGCAGATGTTTTAGCTCAGGGTATTTAAGTATTATTTATTTTGATTTTTAGTTAATGACTGTTGATTATACAAAGTTACATGCCTACACCAAACAGGTTTTTATTACGTGTGGCATGAATGATAAAGATGCAAAACTTGCTGCTGATGTTTTGCTTGCTGCAGACTTACGTGGTATCGACTCACACGGAGTAGCAAGATTATCGGGTTATGTGAGGTTACAAAAAGCCAATCGTGCTAACAT
>CAZRVA010000115.1:0-8657 GCA_964603255.1 uncultured Chitinophaga sp. | reverse complement strand
TATGATGCCGTTAATGTATATGGAGATGAGTACGTTACTGCCAACTCATTTAACCCACCTTTAAGTTTACAAACAGTTGGAAGAGGGTATTATTTGAGAAATGGCTACAGAGAAGATCAATTGGTAGACTACAATTCACGCAACCTTAAATTAAATGCAGCATTTCACTACAAAATAAAAAAGGATATCGAGTTTATTGCGGCATCAAACTTTGGAACAGGAACAACAGTTTACCAAGGAGATAATCGTTTTAGTTTAAAAGATATTTTATTCTTTCAAAACAAATTGGAATTGAGAAAGGAAGGAAGGTTCTTCATACGCGCATACGCCACCAACGAAGATGCAGGTAAAAGTTACGATGCCTACTCTACGGCCATACTGCTACAGAATGCAGCCAAATCAGATCAAACCTGGGCAGCAGACTATAATTCAAAAATGGAATCAACACTAGGTAATGTATTGTTAGAGTGGTACAGACAAAACACTAACGGAAATGGATTACAAGTTGATACAATACCTGGGGCTGGAAATCAAAGATTAAACTTTATTGAAAACTATTGGCAAACTAATTTTTCCGACTCTTTGGCTTATTATCACAAATTAAGTAGAAATGAGGCAAACTACAGACCGAGCCCAAACAATACAGGAGGCTTCAGATTGGAGCCAGGAACGCCACAATTTGATTCTGCTTTTCAAAGTATAATTTCTCGAACCAACCGTGAGGGCGGGTCTCGCTTTTTTGATAAATCAGCGTTGTATCATATTGCTGGAGAATATCAATTTAGCATATTAAATGCTGATGTTAAAACCGGTGGAAGTTTCAGGCTTTACGCACCATATAGCCAAGGTACTATATTTTTAGACACTGCAAATAACAGAATATACAACAGAGAGGCCGGTGCATATATAGGCATTGAAAAGAAAGTATTAAAAGAGAAGCTAAAGTTAAGTTGGACCAATCGTGTTGACAAAAACCAAAACTTTAACACACTTTGGTCTAGTGCAGGAACTGGTGTATATGCTTACAAAAAGCACATTTTGCGTGGTTCGTTCTCGTCTGCAATTCGTAACCCAACTTTAACAGACCAATATATCAACTTAAATGTTGGAAGAGCAACTTTACTTGGTAACCTTAACGGGTTTGATAGTTTAGTTACTGTTGCATCTTTACTAAATGCTTTTAGTAAAGGCCGAACACAATTGGAGTATTTTAACGTTGACCCTATCAAACCTGAGCAAGTAAAAACACTTGAATTTGGTTGGAGAACATCTCTATTTAAAGACAAATTATACATCGATGTAAACTACTATTTCAGCTGGTATACCAACTTTATTGGTTACAAAATTGGTGCTAAACCCAATTGGCCTGAAGGAAGCAGTGTACCCACAAGAAATCCTGAAGTTTTCCGTGTTGCAACAAATTCAAAAGACATGGTTACCACACAAGGATTTACAGGAGGCCTAAATTATTTCTTTAAAAAATATTTAGGATTTGCTGCTAACTACTCTTGGAATGTTTTGGACAGAAGAGGTTCAACCGACCCACTAATCCCGGCCTTTAATACACCTGAACACAAATACAATATTGGAATTAATGGTAGAGATTTCGACATTAACTTCTTTGGCAAACCAAGTCGTTTTTGGGGATATGGGATAAATTACAAATATCAAACCGGGTTTATGTTTGAAGGATCTCCTCAATTTACAGGTTATGTAGACGCGTACTACATGATTGATGCACAAATAAGTAAAAGAATACCGGCTTGGTATTGCACATTTAAATTGGGCTCGAATAACCTAACTGATAACAGGGTATTTCAGGTATATGGTGGACCTCAAGTAGGAAGATTAGCATACTTTTCTGTATTATTTGAACTAAACCGCAATAATTAATTGATAACAAACTACTTTTAAAAAAATAAATTCTAAATTAGCAAAACTCAAAATTAACAATTATGAAAAAAACACTACTAAAATTGTTGGGACTTGGAGTGATGACATTTGGCGCTGCGCCTGTGTTTGCACAAACCATGTACCTTGATGAAATGTTTGATGTTTCTAAACAAGCAAACATTGTTTATGATAGCAACAGAAGTGTAAACATTCTTTTCGGCCAAGTACCAAATCAACAACCAATTATTGGTGCAAACCTTCGTTGCGATGTTTACACCCCAGTTGGAAGTTCTGTAACCAGTCGTCCTACTGTTATCATAGCTCACACAGGAAGTTTCTTACCTGTATTAACAAATCGCCAAGCTACAGGTAGCAAAGATGATAGTGCTGTAGTTGAAATGTGTACCCGTTTGGCTAAACGTGGTTTTAATGCCGTTGCCGTTAACTACCGTTTAGGATGGAATCCATTGTTGGAGCCCCCTGCTTCAACGGAACAATTACTAAATGCAACTTTTCGCGGAATGCAAGATGTAAGAAATGCAATACGTTTCTTAAATGTTAATGCGGCTAATTATGGAATTGATACCTCAAAAATTATTGTGGGTGGTCAAGGCACAGGCGGCTACATAGCACTCGCTTTGGCTACAGTAGATAAATCATCTGAAATCAATAATATTATAAAGTTTCAACGTGGTGATTTTACGCCAATGGTAAACATGGATACGCTTGGTGACTGGAAAGGCGTTGGGGGACTTCCATTCTTTAATGTGAGTGGTGACGCTAACGTATCATCAAATGCTCAAATGGTATTTCATTACGGAGGTTCGATGGGAGACTTAAGCTGGTTAGACGCCAATAGTTTGCCAATAGTTGGTATGCAATCTGATCGTGATCCTTTTGCTCCATTTAACACCGGTAACGTAATTGTACCAACCAATATGACAACTGTTATCCCAAGTGCTTCTGGTGCAGGTGCTGTTGTTCCAAAAGCAAACCAATTGGGTGTAAATAACAAATTAAACACCAAATATCTGGTTGACCCTATTTCTAACGTAATGAGAGCGCGTACAAATGGAGTTGAGCACTTATACCCTGTACGTACAAACTTCCCTCAAGATGGTGCACCTTGGGAGTGGTGGGACAGAGCTAATGTGCAAGCTAAAGTTTCAACAAATTTTTATACCATTACCATTCCTGCAGATGGTAGAGGTGCTGATTCAACATCCATGTTAGCTAACCCTGATATGAGTGTTACCAAAGCAAAAAAATACATTGATACTTTGGTTGATTTTTCTGTTAGACGTTTTGCTGTTCAGTTTGATTTAGTACCTGCATCAAACGACCAGTTAAAAACTTCTTTTGGTTTAGTATCGCCTCCAAACAATGCATCATTAGTAGTAAAAGGAGACAGTAACACTACAGTTGGTTTGTCGTGGGATATTGCCAATACCACAGGTTTTGGTAACATGAGCTATACTTGGAGCATCACTTCTGCTGCTGCACCAAACTTCGGTTCTCCTTTGGCATCAATACCAAGTAGCAAACCAAGTTTAACAGTTGATTATCGTACAATTGATGCATTACTTGCTTCTCTAAATGTAAATATTGGTGACAGTGTTGACTTGAAATGGACTGTTCAAGCTACTTTAAATGGTAACAGCATGTGGTCGTCTGATACATTTAATGTAAGATTATCACGTGGTCAGTTAACCAGCGTTAAAGAAATTGCTAACGTAAGCAAACACCTTTCTGTTTATCCTAACCCTGCAAAAACTGTATTAAACATTGAGTTTAATGCTGCTGCAGGTAATGTTAGCACTTACAATGTAATGGATATTACTGGTCGTGTTTTATTAAATGGTAATGCAACAAGCAATAGCTTTGCTTTTGATGTAAACACATTAAATCCTGGTTTATACTTTGTAAACATCACCCTAAAAGATGGTAGCGTAGCTACTAAGCGCGTGGTTATCGAGTAAGTTAAACCAAATCAAAAAACAAAAATCCCGCAGCTAATTTTTAGCTGCGGGATTTTTTATGATTATTTTTTTCCATTTCATAAACTCAAAACAACGTTTCATGAAATGCATGCTAACCAAGCACAATGAAAATGTACTTTCGTGGCACGAACTATTAAGCCCCTCACAAACCCTTATCTGTATAAACAAACAAGAAGCCGTTTACCTGTTTAGGTGTAATGGCTTTTTTGTTGATGAAAAATGCCGCTATGATTTCCTATGATTATGTATTACGTTCAATGTAATCTATCAAAGCGTGTATACATTTAATATGTATTTCTTGAGCCCTATCGGCATATTGGCTATGTGGCGCACGAATTTCTACATCACACAAACTGCTCATTTGGCCACCATCTTTACCGGTTAGTCCTACCACTTTAATTCCTTTACGTTTAGCAACTTCAATGGCATTTAACACATTTTTACTGTTACCGCTGGTTGAAATAGCCAATAATACATCACCAGTATTTCCAACAGCTTCTAAGTATCTGCTAAATACAAAATCATAACCATAATCGTTACCTACACAAGCCATATGCGAAACATCACTTATGGCGATAGCTGCAAAAGGCTTGCGGTCGTCACGGTATCTTCCGGTTAACTCTTCAGCAAAATGCATGGCATCACACAAACTACCACCGTTGCCACAGCTCAATATTTTCTTCTCATTTTTTAAAGCATCAACCATTAACGCACCTGCTTGTGCTATTGCCTCAAAGTTTTTTTCGTTAGCAATAAATTGAGCAAGTATGTCTTGTGCTTCAGTAAAATGTTGTTTCAAGTTATGCATCACAGTAGGCTCCATTATTTTCCGAATGCGTTTTTACCTTTATCTAAAAAGTCAACAAACTTTTGTTCGTCTGTATCAAAAAAGCTTGGACCCGATAATTGCTTTTCGTTACCATCAATAATTACATATTGCGGTTGCGCACTAAAGTTGTATTTGGTAATTTGTAAATCGTGGTTCTGCTCGCCAATGGTTTTCTTTAATTTACCATCACGCTTTGACGTGTACCACTCGTTTTCAGGTAATACTTTTCTTTCATCCGCATATAAACTCACAATTATAAAATCGTTTTGCAAGCGCTTTAAAACCTCGGGCTTAGCCCACACATACTCTTCCATTTTACGGCAGTTTACGCAAGCGTGCCCTGTAAAATCCACAAATATGGGTTTGTTTTGTTTTTTCGACTCTTCTAAGGCTTGTTTGTAATCAAAGTAACCTGTTAAACCATGAGGTAAATGTAAAAAGTCGGCATGCTTAATTTTAGTTCCATCATTGTTTTGCTCGCTATGAGGCGTTGTTGATGCACCTGATCCCAATACAAAATCTTGTGTTTGCATTGGCGGTAATAAACCCGATAATCCTTTTAATGGCGCACCAAACAAACCCGGAATCATATACACACCAAATGAAAATGAAATCAATGCTAAACCAAAACGAGGAACACTGACATAAGGTATATCGCTATCGTGGCTAAACTTAAGTTTACCCAATAAGTACATACCCAATAAAAATGCAAGCACTATCCAAATGGCCAAATAAATTTCACGGTCTAAAATACCCCAATGGTATACCACATCGGCAATACTTAAAAACTTAAATGCAAAAGCTACCTCAACAAAACCCAATACTACTTTAACTGAATTTAACCAACCACCCGATTTAGGTAAGTTTTGAAGGAAACTAGGAAAAACAGCAAACAAGGTAAATGGTAAAGCCAAGCCTGCACCAAATGCAGCCATACCTAACAACGGTTTTAAAAATTTACCGCCAACGGCTTCAATTAATAAACTACCTACAATAGGCCCGGTACAACTGAATGATACCAACACCAGCGTAAAGGCCATAAAGAAAATACCGCCCAAACTACTCATGCTGCTTTTGCTAT
Organism: uncultured Chitinophaga sp.; assembly: GCA_964603255.1. Lineage (GTDB taxonomy): Bacteria > Bacteroidota > Bacteroidia > UKL13-3 > UKL13-3 > UBA6183. Next base: position 2,854 of record CAZRVA010000115.1, on the reverse strand, counting down.
CTATTTTATTTACCATACCATGTGGTAAGGTAATTTCGAACAAGCCCAAGAATGATGCAGCAAACACCATAAAAATGATGAAGAATAAAATATTAGGTAACCAATGTGTGCTCAACCAATTTCCGAAATCAGGACCTAAACCAAAGAAAGCGAATATTAAACCCAACGATGCATAAATACCTACAATAGACAAACCAAAGGTAAATGCACGAGAAATACCTTGCGCACGTGTTTCGCTCTTTTTGGTAAAGAAACTCACTGTCATAGGTAACATAGGGAAAACACAAGGTGTGGCCACTGCAATTAATCCGCCTAAAAACGCAATTAACAAAAAGCTAAAAACGCCTGTTGTTGCTGGTGGTGGCGTTGCTGCTGTTTCTGTTACAGTATTGGTATTAGTTGTTGTATCAGCTGCTATTGTTGTTTCAACTTGGGTAGAAACATTACTAGTGGTATCAATGTTTTCTGTAGTTTGGGTTGATGGCGCTACAACACCTTCGGCACTTGGTAAAACATTTACTTTTACATCAAAAGCCACATCAAATGGTGGCATACAAATACCACTAATTTCATTACACTCTTGGAAATAAATTGAACCTTTAATAACAGGTTTATCGCTTAATATTTTGATTTTCTGTTTAAAGATGGCCTTCTTTTTAAACACAGAAACATCGCCTTTCCAAACTTCTTCATAATGTTTGTGCGCACCAACCGGAGTTGGTTTACCAATAAGTTGGTATGATGCGTGTTTTTCCCAAGTAAACTCGGCAGCAATTGGACCTAAGTTAGGATCAAAATCGTTGCTGTACATGTACCAATCTTTTTCGATGATACTGGTATACGTCACCGTAATTTCATCCCCAACTTTAACATCTTTTTTATCAACACTAACGCTCCACTCCGGGGTTTTGCTTAATGATGTTGGCGAGTTTTGCGCCCAAATTAAATTGTTTAATCCAAACAGTAATAAAATGCTTATCCAATTAAGCGATGCTTTTTTTATCATAAATACGCGTGTAATGCTGACTTTTAATAACCCACAAATTTAAGATTTATTATGAAAGCACCTTTATTTTAAGAAAATCTTATCTAACGAGTAAGCAGTAGCTTATGTATTGATTGGGTATGTTTTAGTAAAGGTTGAACGGGAATGAGTTTGCATTGCAAGGGTTCTGCTCACAGAAACCTTAGAATACACAGAAGGTGCTTCGCAGAACCGTCAGACGCATTACGCGTCAGTAAGGTCCAATTTCTAGCCTCCATCTTCTAATCTCTAAACTTCACAGTTAAGTGAATTTTGTTTTTACTTATTCGGTTGGTAAACTAAATATATTGGTACGTTGTGATATTAATTTAATATAATCTTTTTTGAGGTTAGCGGTTAAAAAAGATGCTTGAATTAATTCGGTTGCTTGAGGCAGCCAAGTTTGCAAACGTTTGTAAACTCCGTTTATTTGTTTGTTGTTTAGTTTTAGTACCTCGCCCAAGCCATCGAAATACGTTTTAGAAAAGTTTTGTTTTTTACCACCAAGTAATAAGGCTGTATCATCTTTATCGGTTGGTAGTATCAATTTTACATTAATTAAATCGTAAAAAGGCGCAAGGGTCCAACCTATTGGTGATAAAAACATGGAGAAGTTTTTTAGGTGCATGTCGTTGTTACCTATAATGTAATTAAACACCGTAATCTCGAAAAAGCGTAATTTGTCTAGCAAAGTGTTTACAGATAGTTCGCCAATTTTTTTTCCCAAAGCTTCTGTTGTACCCATGTATTTATCTGCAAGTTCTAGTATCTGCAAAAAATCAATCATATGGTTTTTGGTTCCGTCATTATTACGGTCTATTCGTTTGGTAATAAAACACAATTCGCCCGATGCCAGGCGTATCATGTTAACAGGAACAATATTAATTTTAAACAGCTCCGCTAATTTCATGGAAAGGTGTTCGTTTTCGGGCATTTGAGGGTACTCCGTATTTTGTGGTTTTAAAATATATTGACCATCTAAAGCATCAAGTATGGTTAAACGATTTTGTTTGCTGTTGTCTATTTCGCTTTTAATAAAACCCAACGATAATTTTGGTTGAACACCCGGAACGGTAATGGATAAACGCGCAGCTTCTTTAGCCAACTTTCCCATTTCAGAGAGTTTATAAGGCAGCACAGGCGGTTGTTTTGTACCAAAAAACTTTTTTACACAAGTTGCGTGATAATCCACCTCGTTTTTTAAGAGTGTTTTATAGCAGTATAAACATTTACTCATGTGTGTGAATTTATGTGATGAACACTAACTGCACCAATGGCATTTTTACAACAAGCCAGTAAAAGACCCATTCGATCTGATTTGTTAATTCGCCAACTTTTTGCGGCAATATTTAATAACCAACCTTCGGGTATCAATCCATCAAAAAACGGGAATAACCTTTTGCTTTTATATGGCCTTGTAGTTACAGGCATATTAAACGTAATAAATTGGTTCGGATAGTTGTGTATGTATCTTTTATCGTATGTAAATACATATTCACCACTATCGTCTTCAATTAAAACACCCGCAACAATATCGTTGTATTTAATAATAGCTTGTCTCATGATTTTTCATTTATTGGTCCTAAAACATGTCCAAATAAATGCAATACCTGATTTACTTTTGTTAAACTCAGGTTTTCTTTTCCTTGTTCAATCTTCCTGATTACCGTAAGTGCTACTCCGGCCCTTTCGGCAAATTCTTCTTGGGTAAGGTTTAATTGCTTGCGCCTACTCTTTACAAACAATGCTAAAGTGCTCATTTTTATATGTATTTACATACAAGTATACTTAAAATATTAATACTATATGCTATTACGTATAAAATAAATA
>CAZRVA010000114.1:4608-9161 GCA_964603255.1 uncultured Chitinophaga sp. | reverse complement strand
ACAAAGTCTCTAATTTTTTTTGCAACAGCCAACTTCAACTCACTTACTTTTTTAAAACCATGTTTAGCCGCCATGGCTTCGTTTTCTCTTACCTCTGCCTGGTACCAAGCCGTGTTTTGAAACGATGCCCAAAACTTTCCGTACTGACCTGTAAAATCTTCGTGGTGTAAATGCAGCCAGTCGTAAGTAGGTAATTTTCCGGTTAGTACTTCATCATCAAAAACGGTTTCGTATGGTATTTCTGCGTAGGTTAATACCATAGTTACCGCATCATCCCAAGGTTGTTTTGTTTTGGGTGAATACACTGCAATTTTTGGTGCTTTATGAAGTTTAACCAACTCCATGTTTACATCTGGTTTGGCAATTTCATTTAAAATTAAACCAACCTCTGCTTCACTTATTACTTCGTAAGATACGCCTCGAATACGACATTCTTTTTCAATGGCATCATTGTGTGGCAACATAAAACTTCCATCACGGTAGTTTAACAACCAATCTACATCTAAATCTTGTTTTAGCACCCAATAGGCCACACCATAAGCTTTTAAATGATTTTTTTGCGCAGGATCCATTGGCACAAGCACTCTGCTTGCACTTGCTGTAAGCATCAAACCCAAGTATAAAAACAATATTGTAAAATGCTTCATATAAAAACTTTTGTATGATGAATAACGTGTTTTAGTTGTTAATATTTTCGTTTTCAAAACGCTTCCATTTTCCTTGTCTGCGCATTACCATTTCAATCACTTCCCTAACGCATCCATGTCCGCCATTGTTATCCGCAACATACTTAGAAATTTCTTTAATATCATGCACCGCATCGGCCGGGCAACATGGTATTCCAACCAATTGCATCACTTCAAAGTCTGGTAAATCATCGCCAACATAAAGTATTTCTTCGGGCTTAACATCAAGCTCTTTGCACAATGCTTTTAGTACTTCCACTTTATTTTTTACGCCAAGATGAATATGTTTAATTTTTAAAAACTCTAACCGCTTACGTACGCCAATTTGATTCCCACCACTGATAATGGCTACATGAAACCCGGCCAATAAAGCACGCTCAATACCATAACCATCTTTAATATTAAATACCCTTGCTTGTTCGCCACTCTCTAACGCAATGGTCATACCATCGGTTAACACACCATCTACATCAAACACAAAGCATTTTATTTTTTCTATTAATTTATTAACCATAACTATTTTTTGTTTTTGGATTGATGAAGTGTGCGAATGCTTTGACTAAGTAACTCATACACCTGTCTGTATTCAGGGTATTGTTGCAAAACTTCTAAATGTGCTGATATGGTTGCGGTATCGTTTCGTACCACCGGACCAGTTTGCACATCAGCAGGATTAAATGTTATTGCGTTTTGTGCTGTTTGTAAAATAATAGGCTTGAGTAAATCGTACGACAATTGATTTTGTTCTAATAATTGCTTTGCCATAGCAAACAAATGATTTGTAAAATTATTAGCGAACACAGCAGCCACATGCAAAGCTTGTCGTTGCGCAGTATTGGCTAATTGCACATTACTACTAAGCTTTGATGCAAAGTTAAACAATAAAGTTTCATCATTTTTATCAGCTGCTTCTATTAAAAATGGAACATTTGCTAAACTGACTGATGCAGATTTTTTGAACGTTTGTAAGCCATAAAATACACCATAACGTTTATTATTTTTTAGTGCATTCATAGCAGTACAACCACTGGTATGCACCACCAATCCGTTTACTTTTATTTGTTTTGAAATTTGTTCAATGGCATTATCACTAACTGCAATCAAATATAAATCGGCATTAGTGGGTAATTTGGTGAGGTTATTAGTTGCAATTCCACCACCAACCAATTTGCAAAGTTCTTCTGCACTTTTGAGGTTACGGCTATATATAGCTAATACGTTTACCCCTACATCAACAAATGCCTGAGCAAAAGTTGTAGCCACATTACCCGACCCTATAATTACAGCTGTTTTCAAATAAATTACACTAAAAATTAAGGTATAAACATAATTAATTTTGGGTAGTGATGCAAACGGCTTGGTTATTGGTTGAATAGTTGATTGGTTGACATGCTATTATTGGATTCAAGGTTTGTTGTTCGTGGTTTGAAGTTTAGCTTTCAACCTCTAACATCCGGCTTCTCGATACTTGCCCCCATCGCTAACCAACCCAAAGCAAACAACAGACGCTACAGTCTGTGTAAACTCAAAGAGGCTACTAACAATATCTAATCTTCAAACTTCGAAATTCATTATTCAACATTCGATGTTCATCATTAGCCAAGCTAAACTTCATTTCGAACTCCAAACATCCAGCCTCCAACTTCCAACAAAACATCAATCTCTTATCTTCCTTTAAAGGAAAACGATTAATCAACGTTTGTAAGATAATAACTTTCCAAACTTCGTCATTCAGCATTCATTATTTATCATTCGATATTTAATGTAGCTCCGATGAACTTCTCCACCTTCCGAGACTTCAAACATCCAACTTCTAACCTCCAACATCCAACATCCAACTTCCAGCCTCTACCCTCTCTGCACTTCCGACATCCTGCGCCAAATGGCCAACAAGAAACCAACAATCATAATAATAGTTCCTGCCCAAACAAAGTTAATCCAAGGGAAAACAATAGCTTTCATAATGATAAAATCACCACTGGTATCTTGCTCGGCTGTTTCTATAGTTATGGTTTGCGTTTGAGGATTAACACCCATAAACTTAAAACGTAACTTGGCCTCATCAACAATACTTTCAAACTTAATTTCTGAGTTATCGCGAATACCATACATTGGTGTAGCTTTATACTCACCATTTAACGAATATACTTTTAACTCAGCAGCAATTAATAAACTTAGGTTTTTGATGTCCATGTTAGCATCTTTTGCATTAGAGTTGATGTTCTGTAAAATAGCATATCCATTATTGGTATATATGGTATCACCAATTTTTACTTCATGCAATTTTTCATGCACAAACTTGGTTGATTTTTCCTTTGGGATTGAACTTACATAAGTGAACACATCATGGCTAATGTAATGTTTGGTATCGGGGTTAGCCACCAAGCCCATTTTAGGGTTTATTTGAGCGTTTGGATATAAATCAAATTCGTAATCAACTTCATTTGAGTTTGGTTTGATTTTTTTGTAATGTACCTGGAAGTAATTGTTTACCCACTCCATTGAATCAGCTTTGTATTCAATTTCATAATCACCCATGCGCAATGCCTTGCCTTTCTCTAAATACACATGCTCCATATTGGCTTGCGCATCAAACTCTGGGTTTAATTGCATACCACTTTGGTTAATAGAAATTACTTTTTTATTTGCCGATGATACCAAAACACCAACCAGCAATAAACCAAATCCAATATGAGCAACACTTGCTCCGGCCATTTTAATTTTACCGGTTAAGTATGGGCGCATGGTAAACAAATTAGCCACTATAGCGTAAACCGATGCAAACATCAACCCAATATAAAACCAATTTTTCAATTCGAATAAAAACATGGCAGCTACTGATAATACAATAGAAATAGCGGCATGAGTTAATATGTTTACTAAACCTTCTTTGGTATTTTTTTTATATTTTAATAATTGAGCAACACCGGTAAGCAAGGCAATGATAATTGCCATTGGCATTTGCCATTTATTGTAATGTTGAATCACATCACTAGGGGGTGCCATGTTGGTTCCGAATACTTTATTAAATACCGGAACTGATGTGGTAAGTATTACTTGGAAAGCAGAAATGGTTAACACCAAACTTCCGATAAACATCCAAAACTCGCGGGTGTAGGCATCTTCGTCTTTAGCGCTGCGTGGTAATTCTTTCCAACGTAGTATGAGCATAAAAATAGATAACCCAAGGAATACAAACAAAAACACCAACAACTGTCCGCTCATGCCTAAATCGGTAAACGAGTGAACAGAGGCATTACCTAAAATACCACTACGTGTTAAGAAGGTAGCATACAACACCAACAAGAATGTAGCAATTAACAACAACATACCAACAATTAATGAATTGCCTGTTGTTTTATAAATTATCATAACGTGCACACCGGCAATTAATATTAACCATGGAACAAGTGATGCGTTTTCTACCGGATCCCAAGCCCAATAACCACCAAAACTTAAACTTTCGTAAGCCCAGAAACCACCCATAATAATACCAGCACCTAAAACCATTACACTAATTAAAGCCCATGGTAATGCAGGTTTTAACCAACCCACATAATCGCGTTTCCATAAACCTGCAATAACGTATGCAAAAGGAACAATAGTAGTAGCAAAACCAAAGAACAAAGTTGGTGGGTGAATAACCATCCAATAGTTTTGCAGCAGCGGATTTAAACCATTACCATCTTTTATTTTGCTTAAGTAATCGGCTTGTTTAAATATCGGACCTTCTATTGCGTTACGCAATAACTCAAAAGGACTGCTACCAACTTTATAACCAAAAATCTTCACACCAATAAGCATGGATGTAAGTACAATTTGGCACATCATTACTACAGCCATTACCTCAAACTTCCATGATTTGGC
>CAZRVA010000114.1:0-4508 GCA_964603255.1 uncultured Chitinophaga sp. | reverse complement strand
GTACAATTTGGCACATCATTACTACAGCCATTACCTCAAACTTCCATGATTTGGCTGTGCGCACCAAAATATTACCAATCACAACATGCCAGAAAATCCATAATAGGAAGCTACCTTCTTGTCCTTCCCAGAAACATGATACCATGTACTCCAATGGCAAATCGGTTGATGAATGTTGCCAAGCATAATGATACTCGAATAAATGTAAACGAATAATTAAGAACAACATCAATACAATACTTAACACCGATACAGTGTGAGTATAAAATGCGGCTGTTGCTATTTTTTGCCACGATTTTTCTTCGGGATTATTTGCTGCAAATAAGTAGGCAAATGTTGCAATAATTGCAGTACCAAAAGATACCACTACGGCCAAATGCCCAAGGTTTCCGTATATCAGGCGTTCGCCAATAAATTGTACTTCGTTCACGATATAAAACGTATTAAATTTAGCTGCGAAAATAACCTTTAAAACCACAAAAAAGCCTTATTGCGTGCTTATTTTACACTTGGTTATAAGATTAGGTTATTTGATTTTGCTGAGCATTGGCTTATAAACAGATAGCACAAAAAATCCCGACTGATAAGTCAGTCGGGATTTTATATTTTGTAATACGTTACTTATCCTTGAGGTGCTTGCCCTTCGTTGTATTTACTTGGACACTTTAATAAAATCTTATTGGCCTCAAAGTAATCACCATTCATTTTGCCAATGATTACTACTTTTTCGCTACGTTCAAAATCGGCAGGTTCTGGAGCTCTGTATATAACTTTACTTTCTTTTCCTTGCTCATCAATCAAATAAAATGTAAACAAATTGGCATCTACTTGCGGGTTGTACTCGCGTGGTTTTTCCTTGTTTAAAACACCAACCACATGGTATTCCTTATCAGGATTTTCGGCTGCTTTGGTAAAACCTTCGTAAGTGCTTGCATCACCATAAGTACTAATAATTGCACCAATGGCAACAGCTATTAAAGCAATAATAATAATGTGTGTTTTTTTCATGATGTTACTTTTTTTCCAGTTTACTCAACTTTCTGTCAATACTCACCAAATAACCAACAATGCCAATAAAAATTACAGCAATTACAGCTACGGTTACTTCAAATTTATGGGTTGATGCTTGCTCGGTTGCTACCTGTGCTTGCAACAAAATATTATTTAATACACTATTCATTTTCTGATTGTTTTTGTACTATAAGTTTTTTACGAATCGATAAATCTGCTATCCAGTAACCTATTAATGTCCATCCAATTACTGCCGGATAAAACACCAACCTCAATTTACTATCCAAGTCGTAGCTATTAAAGCCCGGGTTACCACCGTTGCCTGGATGTAAACTTGCTGTTAATCGTGGTAAAATAAAAATCAACACCACAAAAATCGGGAAACTAAATATGTTGTAAACAGCAGATACACGAGCACGTTTTTCTTCATCTTCAATGCTGCTGCGCAATACGATATAGGCAAAATACATCAACATACCAATGGCCGCACTATTCAGTTTAGGATCGTTTGTCCAATAAGCGCCCCAGGTATTTTTTGCCCAAATCATACCAGTTACAATGCCCATCATACCAAACAAAACACCAACGTTTGCTAATTCAGCCGATTTAATATCATCCGTTAAATTTCCTTTTCGCAAAAACTTAATGGCATTAATCATAGAGCCTAACAACAGCAACACCATGCCAAACCACATAGGCACATGGTAAAACAAATTACGTATGCTCTCCTCTAAAATTGCAAGTTTTGGTATGGGCGTAATTAAACCCCAAACAAGTGCGTATAAAACCAATACTGCACCTAATATTTTCCACCATTTTATCACCATACAAAGGTAACTATATGTACCACAATTTTACACAGGTTTTTGATACAATATTTTATCGTTATGTGTAACATTTGGTTGGGTTATTGGGTTTGGTAATTCGTGTTGGCGCTTATTTTTGAGCATAAATAATATGATGGTTGATAACAACGGAATGAGTGTTCCGAATAAAAACCACCACCTGGCCTTGTAACCCTTTTGCCTTGCTAACTCCGCTGTAGCCACACCCATTCCAATAAAAACTGGATATATAATTATGATTTCCATAGATCTTAGTCGGTGCAAATAAAACAACTACAATACATATGATGCATGAGTTACAAACATGTAAAAAACTGATTTTAATCAGTCATTCATTGGCCTTACAACTATCCTTTTATGATATCAATACATAAACAAAACAAATTAAATGTACGAATACTTTTATTATTGCACATTCCGATAGGTTAATCATCCCAAAAAAAGTATGTCAGATTTTACCCTCATTACAAAAAAAATAGTTTCGGTTACCAACGATACCAAATGTTTTTATTTTGACATTCCTACTGGCTTTAACTACCGTGCAGGACAATACATTACCTTGCTGTTAAACATTAACGGCAAAGAAATTCGCAGACCGTATTCGATATGCACCACAAGCGGTGTGGATGATGAATTGTGTATCGCAGTTAAGTTAATTGAAAATGGTGAAGCCACACGTTATTTACATGATAAACTTAAGATTGGTGATGCTATTAATATATTAAAACCTAATGGAAGATTTATTTTACCGGATACTTTGCCTAAACAATTGTTTTTTATGGCAGCCGGTAGCGGTATTGGACCAATTCTAGGGTTGATAAAACAAGCGTTATTTTTGAGTAAAAGTAAAGTACTTTTGGCTTATTCAAACTCAAGCAAAGAAGATTGTATTTTTTATGATGAGTTAAGTAAACTCGAACAACAGTTTGCTGATAGGTTTGAAATAACATGGTTGTTTAGCGACAATAAAAACCTAATGAAAGCAAGGCTTAACCGCTTTATGCTGGAAGAAATGGTAACACAAAAAGTAGCCAACAAAACAGATATTTTATTTTATACCTGCGGACCATTTGTTTACATGGAAATGATTTTTATAACCTTGCTTACCATGGGCTTTAGCCAAGAGCAATTATTTAAAGAAACATTTACCACACCCGAAGAAGATGAAGACGATGACGGTGGTTTGATTGAAGATGAAGATTTGCCTGAATACACCGATGCAGAAGTAACTATTGTGCTTAATAATGCACCTCATACCCTATCATTAAAAGCCGGACAAACCATTTTGCAAGCCGCACAAAAAAACGGCATTGAGTTACCTTACAGTTGTATGCGTGGTATGTGTAGCAGCTGCGTTTGTCAGCTAGAAAGTGGTGCTGTTCATTTACATTACAACCAAGTTTTAACCGATAAAGATGTGTCCGAAGGTCGCGTACTAACTTGCACAGCGCATCCTACCACAAATAAAGTTACGTTAACCATAAACGATTTTTAATAGCTGATATAAGTTAAGTATCACAACAAAAATAATCTATTAAACACGCTTATATTCGCAGCATGAAAGTTGATATTTTAGCATTTGCAGCACACCCTGATGATGTAGAATTGGCGGCAGCCGGAACCTTGTTGGCACACATTGCTTTGGGTAAAAAAGTGGGTATTGTTGATTTAACTCGTGGCGAATTGGGCACACGCGGATCGGCAGAGTTACGTGACGAAGAGGCTGCAAACTCAAGCAAAATATTAGGCATACACGCACGAGAAAATTTACGATTACGTGATGGCTTTTTTGTGAAAGATGAAGCCAGTTTATTAAAAGTAATTACCATGATTCGCAAATACCAACCAGAAATTGTGTTGTGTAATAGCGAATTTGATAGACACGTAGACCATGGTCGTGCCGCTGATTTGGTACATGAAGCGTGTTTTTTAAGTGGCTTGCGTAAAATAGAAACCCAACTAGATGGTAAAGCGCAAGAAGCATGGCGACCAAAAGCAACTTACCATTACATACAAGACTATTACACCAAACCAGATATTATTTTCGATATCACTCCATACTTCAATCAAAAAAGCGAAGCAATCAAGGCATTTAAATCGCAGTTTTTTAACCCGGCTTCAAACCTAAACGAACCCGAAACACCAATTTCTTCGGCAGATTTTTGGGCATTTTTAGAAGCAAGAGCTCGTCAGTTTGGCAGGCTGATAAATACCACGTACGCAGAAGGTTTTACCGTAAAACGACCAATTGGTGCTAAAGATTTAACAACACTTTTATAGTATCAGTTTATCCTTTCAACTGTTGGTATTACACCAAACTGAGAAAAATGATGAATAAGGTGTTTGTAGTGAAACCAGAGCCACTCGTGGTAGGTTAGCTCTCCAAAAATATTGTGCAATTGCTTTTTATCGGTATTGTTTTCAAAGTGTTGCTTAAACAACAAAACAGCTGATTTTAAAGCCAACTTTGCAGCAGGTAAATCTTCATTTAAATAAGTCATTGGGTCTATTGGCAAAGCCACATTTTTAAACTCACGTTGCATAGGTCTGTTGCTAAGCAATGCAATTTTTTTCAACTTATCAATTTTATCGGCAGCAGTAACCAACTCCACCAGTTGTGTTCCATTGCTTACATTCACCGCTATGGTTAGG
>CAZRVA010000113.1:0-9171 GCA_964603255.1 uncultured Chitinophaga sp. | reverse complement strand
CAGATTTTAAAGCACGTAAAGCACGCAACGAAACTTCGTCTTTGGCTTTCATGGCCGTAATAATATCGGTATTTATTTGTTGTTGTAAACTCATAATTAAGTGCGAAATTAAAAAAACAATAATTAACATGTTAAATATTGTGTGATTTAATACACGAAATTATCGTCTAGTTACTGAAAGATAATAAATATGCCAAAATTCATCTATTCATATACAAATTAGCACTAACTTTGAAATTTAAATGTTATAACTATGGTTTTCTTTCGAATTCTTTTTATTTCCCTCACCTCATTTTTTTATTTTCAAACCATTGCACAAACAACCAGTTGGCGCGGTACAACCAATACGTCTTGGTCTACAGCCAGCAACTGGACCAATGGTGTACCAACATCAACGGTAGATGCTATTCTTGGTGATGCTAACTTCACCGGAACCAATCAGCCTGCAATCAATAGCTCCTCGGCATGTAAAAGTTTAACATTAGGAGGCGGCTCAAAAGCAACCACATTAACTGTTAACAGAAACCTTTCTGTGTTTGGTGCTGTGGTTATTAATAGTAACGCCACCCTAACACATGGTGGTGCTACCATATCGCTTACCGGTAACTGGACCAACAACGGAACATACAACGCAAATGCAAACAAAACCACCACTATTTTTTCGGGGGTAAGCCAAACCATTGCAGGAACCAATGCTACGACTTTCAGAAAGCTAACGGTTAACTCTGGTTCAACAGTTGTGCTTGCTCAAAATGTAACTGCATCTGGCACACAATCTAGACTAACCATATCTGGAACGTTAAATCCTGGTGAATCGCCAACCTATTTGGTTACTTGTAATTCTATTACTGTTAATAGTGGAGGAATTATACATGTAAAGGCGGGTACTTTTTCAGGAAATTATTCTTCTAACCCAACGCTTAATTCAGGTTCAACTGTAGAGTATTCATCGAGCACAAATACACAAACGGTATTGAATACATTGACGTATTCAACGTTAAACATTAGCGGATCAACAACAAAAACATTGGCAGGCAATCTCATTCCTTATTGTCGAGTTCGTCAACTGTTGGTAACATTAATGTTAATGGTGGCACATTTGATTTATCTTCTTTTACCGCAAATCGTGGAACAACAGTAGTTGGTGGAAACTTTGTAATGGCCGGTGGCACAACCTTGCGAATTGGAGGAACCAACACTTTTCCTGCAAACTTTGCCAATGTGTCGTTAAGTTTAGGCAGCACGGTTGATTATTTTGGAAACAACCAAACAGTAACTGCATTAACCTACGGAAACCTAAACTTAATTGCAGGAAGCGGTGCAGTAACCAAAACAATGCCTTCAGCGGCATTTAGTGTGTTGGGTAATTTAACCACAAGCTTAAGTGGTGGCACATCGTTGGCATTTACGGCCTTAAACAACATTACGGTTGGTGGTAATTTTACCTTGGCAGCCTCTACTACATACAACGCCAGCAGCTTTACAACAACCATAAGTGGTAATTTAGTAAATGCAGGAACCTATAGTGGTGGCACTGGCACAACAGTATTTAATGGACCGGGTAAAAGCATTTCGGGTGCAGGCACATTTAGTTTTAACAATTTAACCATAACCGATGCAAATGTTTCGGCTAGCGCTGCTGCAATTGGTATTTCAGGAAATTTTGCAACAACAGGTTCGGCTGTTTTTACGCACAACACCGGAGGAACCATAACGTTTACGGGGGTTTCAAAAACCATTACCGGAACAGGTATAACATTTAATAACATAACATTTGGTTCGGGGGCAAGTGTAAGTTCTACATCAACCCATACCATAGCCGGTAATATTTCAAACAGTGGAACTTTTAGTTGCTCATCGGGGTCTACTACCTTAAGCGGTACAACCAACACCATTACCGGAAGTGGTACAACCGGATTTTTTACAGTTAATGTAACAGGAAATATTACCGCATCATCAAGTGTAAGTGTAAGCAATTCGTTAAATGTTAGCGGAAGTTATACTGCCACTTCAGGAACAACAACCTTTACCGGAAATTCATCACTTAACGGTACGGCAAATCTTTTTAATGTTACCATAAATGGTACAGAGTTGCGTTTGGCAACCTATGCAAATTTAGGTATTTCGGGGGCGCTAAGCATAGTTTCTGGAGCATTAAACGTAACAGCAGCGGCACCAAACACGGTTACTTTTAACGGCACAAGTGCACAAAATATTAATGGCATAACATACAATAATTTGGTGTTAAGCAACACTGGCCCAAAAACAGCTGCAGCGGCAATTACTGTTGGCAGGGCTTTAACCATTTCGTCTGGTACCACTTTTAACGCATCAAGTTTTACCCATACTGTGGTGGGTAATTTTAATCAACTAGGAACCTTTAACGCATCAACCGGAACCATTCAATTTGCAGCCACATCAAGAGCAATAATTAGTGGTACAGCCACATTTAATAATTTGGTGGTAAACAACAATGCAGGTATTGTACTTGAGTTGGCAAGCGATGCAACAGCGGCCAATGTTACGGTAAACACAGGATACATAAACACCCTTAGCAAAACACTAACCATTACCAACAGCCGAAATGGAAACGGAATAATACTAGGTACGGTTACACACCAACACGCTTTTACAGCCGGTGTACCTTATACATTTGAGAGTCCTTACACATCTATTGTGTTTGATAATGCCAACAGCGTTACCTCTGTTACGGTTAGCACAATAAGAGGAACAGTAAGTGGTTTCCCTTTTGGGTCGGCTATTAACCGTATATACTCGGTAAGCCACACCGGAACAATGGGCTCTAGTACGGCTACTGCAAAATTTCATTATGAGGATGCTGAGCTAAATGGTAACATGGAATCGGCATTGGCATATTGGCAAAAAGTTGGAATTAATTGGAATATAATTGGAAAAACAGCCTTTGATACCATTAATAACTATGTTGAGTTTTCTGGTATTACAGATATTGCCTACAGTTGGACCCTTGCAGAAAATGCTAGTGTTGTAACATGGATTGGTGTTATCAATAGCGACTGGTTTGAACCGGCCAATTGGGCTGTGTCGAGTGGTACGCCATCAATACCACCTACTGCGCTCGAAATTGTTGAATTAGGAAATACGAGTCTAAGCTATCAACCAATAATTACTGGGGCCGCAACCGCAAGAAGTATTGAATTTTATAGTAATCAGCCTGCAACAATAACCTTGGCTTCGGGCGCGAGTCTAACAACGGGAAATATTAACGGACAATGGAGCCAGAATGCCACACACGGTATTGTGGTTGGTAGCGGAACACTTAATGTTTCTGGTGATTTGACCTTAGGTGACAATACATCAAATCACATTATTAATTTAAGTTTAACAACCGGAACAGTAACTGTAAGTGGAAATCTGACACAAAACCTAGGTTGTTCTTTGGCGTTTAATGGCGCTGGAACATTGATTATTGGTGAGGATTACATATTAAATAGTGGAATAGTATTACCAGGCGCAGGCACAATTAAATATAACGGCAGTGGCTCACAGGTAATAGCAGGCTTAAATTATTATAACCTGGTGGTTGATAAATCTGCTGGTGTAGCCGCTGGTATTACATCGCGAAGTGTGATAGGCAATAGCATAAATATACTCAGTGGAGAGCTTGATATATTGGCAACAACAGAAGTATTAGGTGATGTTAATATTTCTAGTTCTGGTATATTGAACGGTAGAAGCGATAGTGTATACGTTGCAGGGAATTGGAATAATAGCGGAAATTTTATAGCCTCATTGGGTACGGTATGTTTTAATGGCACAGGTTCGCAAAATATTGGCGCATCGGCTTTTAATAACGTATTAATTAATAAACCAAGCGGAACAGTTACCCTTACAGGAAACACCTCGGTTAGTGGAAGTGTATACATAAACTCGGGTTCAGTAAACCTATCTACTTTTACCTTTAATAGGGTTGCTTTTGGTGGAAGTTTAACCATGATGCCTTCTACTTCGTTAACTGTTTCGGGTGCATCAAACTTTCCATCAAATTTTGGTGCTTACTTTTTTGATACCACTTGTACTGTTACTTATAACGGAACCGGCACACAAACAGTTGGTGGTGGTTTGTCGTACGGAAACATTGTTTTCTCTAACGGAGCAAGTAATGCAAAAACACTTAATGCCAATACCGATGTAAAAGGAAATTTAACTATTAATTCGGGAGCAACATTTGCAGCTGGTTCAAACGCAATTTACCTTTATGGAAATTGGGTAAACAACGGTACTTTTAATTCGGGTACGGGTAGTATGATTTTTTCGGGAGCGGCAAAAACCATTTCGGGCAATACAACATTTAATAAAGTAACCATAAGCGGACAGTACACCGTTACGGGCTCAAACATTACCCTAAACGATAAGTTTCAGGTAGCTAGTACCGGATCGTACTCTGCCGGAAGTGGTTTGCATACTGTAAATGGCGATTTGGTAAATAATGGCTCGTTAACCAGTTCCGGCACAACCACTTTTTCGGGAACTGTGGTGCAAACAATTCAGTTTGTAAATGCCATTGTTTCTGTTTCAACCGGAGTAATTAACTTTAATGGGTCGGTTTCTCCTGTTTTAAACTCAAACTCGTCTCCTACATACGCTAATTTAAACATAAATAATACAGGCGGAGTTACTGCCAGTGTGCCTTGGCGCATTTATGGTGATTTAACAGTGGGTGCGGGTGCAACATTTAATGCAGGTAATTTTACCGATACCATATCTGGCAATGTTACCAATAACGGAACCATACTTAGCAGTGGTACACTAATGTTTTTCCCAACCACCAACGTTACCCTTGCTTTAGGAACTAATAAATTAACCAGTACAGGTACTTTACGTTTTGGTGGCACAGGTTTATTAACCATAACCGGAACACCAACAACAGTTACTGATATTATTATTTCAAACACCAATGCCGCGGGCGTTACATTACCATCCGGGTGGACAATAAATGGCAATTTTGTAATTAGAAGTTCGGCAATTTTCAATGCATCATCATACACATATAGTGTAAGCGGGCATATAGAAAGTAATGGCACGTTAAATGGTGGTACTTCCACTTTCATTATGAATTCGGCTAATGCGGAAATTAGTGCAAACTCCACCACTTTTTTTAATAACTTTACCATTAGTAACGGAGCTGTTTTAACCATTAACTCCGATTTTAACATTAACGGAAATTTTGTAAACAATGGCTCAATAGATAACACCTCTTCTGGCTCTCCTAGGCTAACCGGTACAGGTAGTTCCACTATATCGGGCTCTAACACCTTAGTGCCTCAATTAATTGTAGCAAAAACAAATGCAACGGCAAGTTTGGGCATGAATTTAACAGGTGTAACTGATTTATCTATTGAGGGAGGAACCTTGGCCACATCAACCTTTACCATTACCGAGGATGTGGGTGCATTAACCGTTCACGATTACGCTACCCTGAAGCTAGAGGGTACGAATGCATTGCCTTCTTTTACCACGATTGAGCTTGATACATTTAGTACAGTTGATTATGCGGGAGGAGCTCAAACTGTTACTTCAAGTGGTATTACTTACGGTAATCTATCCGTTTCGGCTGCGGGTAATAAAACGGCTGCCGGTGCCTTGTCTATAGTGGGTAATTTTACGTTAAGCAACGGTACGTTTATTGGTGGTAATTTTACGCATAATTTGCAAGGTAATTGGACCATGACTGGTGGTGCATTTACCAACACCAATACAACCATTAATTTAACGGGGCCTTTTGTTCAAACACTAAAATCAACAGGTGCGTTTAACAATTTAATTGTAAATAAGTCGCAAAATTTAGTTTACGATTCAACAGATATAACTGTAAACGGCACCCTAACTTTTACAGCAGGAAATATTAATACAAGCGGTTACAAACTAATAGCTAACGGAACAATAAGTAGAACCAGCGGACACGTAATTGGTACATTGCAAAGGCCAGTTGCTTCAGGAGCTTCAACCGTAAACTACGACTTAGGAACAGCAGATGGGTATGCACCAGTTTCGCTTGCGTTTGCCGCAGGAACCGGAGCAGGTTCGGTAGCAGTTGGTACAACAACCGGAGATAACGCAGATATTGCAAACTCTCAGTTAAACGGGTCTAAATCTGTTAACAGAAAATGGACCCTCACCAATGCTGGTGCAACTCTTACTACTTACGGTGCAACTTTTAATTTTTTAAGTGGCGAGGTTGATGGTGGCGCAACAACTTCAGCATTTTATGTTTCAAGATATAGTGGTAGTGCTTGGTTTGTACCAGCTATTGGTACAAGAACTGCCACAAGTACACAAACCACCGGACTTACCACCATGGGCGATTTTGTAATTGGTGAGTTGTATGCACGTACTTGGGATGGTGGTGCAGGTAATGCAAGTTGGAGTGCTGCTGCCAATTGGAATCCTGATGGTGTGCCAACATCAACAGAAGGTGCTTGGGTAGAAATAAATTCTGCGGTTCAAATTAGTACAAGCGTAACAATAGATAATATTAGGCTCAATAACGCTTCGGCAGCGTTATCATTAGAAACCGGAGGAGCCTTAACTGTAAATGGCGAATTAAATTTAGCAGCGGGTATTTTATCTATAAAAAATCAAACCTTAACACTTAACGGAACGCTAAACGCCACCGGAACCGGAACCATAACAGGTTCGGCTAATGCTAATTTAATTATTGGAGGAACCTCAGGCGGTAATTTTGGTACCATACGTATGACGGCAACATCACCAAACAATAGGGTTAGAAACTTTACTTTAAACAGAACCGGTTCTGGTGCCGAAGCCACCATTGGCAGCAACGATTTAGAGGTAACTAATTTGGTTACAATTACAAATGGTATCCTTCGTTCTAACGGAAACCTGGTGTTAGTATCTGATAATAATGGAACTGCCAGGGTTGGCCAAATTACATCACCCGCAGATATTACCGGAAACGTAACAGTTCAGCGTTATGTACCGGCAGTTACGCGTAGGTCTAGAATGTTATCTCCAAACGTAACCGGATTTACCTTTGCCGATTTAAAAGATGATATGTTTATTACCGGTCCGGGTGGTGTAACCAACGGATTTGATGCCTCTACTTCAAACGGACATACCGTATACACGTATCAAGAATCTACAACTGGTGGAAGAGGTTGGAAAGGAATATCAAACATTAACAACAGTTTATCGGCCGGTGTAGGAGCCATTGCGTTTGTGCGTGGCGATAGAACTTTATCTTCTCCGCAATGGTACACACCTCCTTATGTTGCACAAAACGCAGTTACAGTTGATTTTATTGGTGAGATAAACAAAGGATCGTTTTCGCCAACAATTACCTACACCAATACCGGAGTATCAGCAAACGATGGCTGGAACTTAGTGGGCAACCCTTACCCTTGCCCTATTGATTGGACCTTGTTAACTAAAAATAATTTAGCAGCTTTTTATTATGTGTTTGATCCGAGTACAAATGCTTACATAGCAAATAATGGCTCGTTAAACATTGCATCAGGACAAGGATTTTTTGTGCAGGCAACGGCTGCAAGCCCTAGTATTACTTTTAACGAAACAGCAAAAGTTGTTACAGACGCTGCGGGTAACTTTAAAACAAATGTTAATCCTTTTAAAATTGAGATTAGAAGAGACTCGTTAAACGCAGATTTTGCTTGGTTAAATATTAATGCCTCATCAAGCAAAAATTATAATCCTACCGAGGATGCCTTGAAGTTTACCAATGCATCTATTAACTTTAGTTTTAAAGGTGTTGATGATGTATTGCAACAGTACCTTTCAACCCCAATAAACACAGTAGCCGATACATTTATGTTAAACCTTGATGCACCAACTGGAACTTATACAGTTACTTTTAGTAATTATGCTTCTTTGCCAACAAATGGTGGAGCATATTTTATTGATAAGTTTAACCAGAACGTAGTGAATTTGGCTACAACCAATAGTTATGTTTTCAGTGTATCGGGAGGTAATGCACAAACCTTTGGTGATAGATTTATGATTGTGATTCAAAACGCCAATCCTTTACCGGTTAAGTTGCTAAACTTTGCTGCCAACAAGCAGGGTAATGATGTGTTACTTACCTGGAAAACCGCTACAGAAATAAACAATAAAGGCTTTGAAGTTGAACGCAAAACAGCATCGCAATCAGATTGGCAAACTATTGCATTTGTGCCTGCGCTTCAATCAAGCCCAAACAATACTTACACTTATGTAGATGCGGATGCAAATACAAACCAAACGTTGTATTACCGTTTAAAACAAATGGATAGAGATGGTAAATTCACCTACTCAACAATAGCAGTTGTAGGTTATAATGGGTTGATGCAAGAGCATGTGCAAGTATTTCCAAATCCGGCTAGCGGAGATTTTAATATAGAGATTGTTACCGAAAAAGACGAGGTTGCACAAATAAACATAACCGATGTAAGCGGACAACAAGTGGTAAGTTTTACAGAGCATATTTATCAAGGCAAAAACCTAATTACCCAAAACGGTTTACGCAGCGGTGTTTATTTTGTTGAGGTAATAACCACTGATAAGAAAACTGTTACCAAACTTTTAATTAAGTAAATACAGGCAATTAACGCATATTTTAGGTGCAACAAAAAAGCCACTCGACAATGTGTTGAGTGGCTTTTTAGATTTAATTAGTTTGTGCTTATTTCTTTTTAGGAATATACTTTGCACTTTTGTTTAAGAAAAAAGTAAACGTATCGCTGCGTAATCCAATGCGTAAAGTTTCTAACGGAATAACATCATTTGGTGCAATGTTGCCTAAGTTTACATTGGCATCAACCAACTTAATAAAATAGGTTTGTTGTGCTTTTTGTGGTGCTTCCCAAATAATTTTTTCACCATCAATTTTGGTTAAAATTTCTTGTACCAATCCTTCGCGTACTTCGCCACTGCTGCGGTAAACACCAACGTTTCCAGCTTCGCGTGCTTCAGCAATTACTTTCCAGGCACCAGCTTTAAGTTCTGCTTTCATCAACTCAATCCATTGGTAAGGCGGAATAATTTTTTCTACGTCTTTACTTCCCACTTCACTTAAAACAGTGGCGTGTTTGCTTAATTTATTGATGTATTCAAGCTTTACCTCATGCGGCATTTCAATGCTACCATCCGAAACTTCAACATGCTCTAATCCGTATT